>JAISOH010000188.1 GCA_031275825.1 Prevotellaceae bacterium
CGGGACGGATTGTCGCTGTAAAACATACGCTGCATCACAGCTTCGCCGTAACCTCCCAAAACCAGACGCGACGTTCGGAGTGGAGTTGCAACAGTATCGATTCTAACTGTTTGTGCAGACACCTTTAATGTTGCGCCTGCACAAATCAATGTAAAACTAAAAACAAAAAAAAACTTTTTCATCATACAATATAATAGTCGTAAACTCTTAAAATATTTTACGGCACAAAGGTATCCTGTATTAAAAAGCGGCGCAATCCCTATTTGTGGGTATATTAAGGCGAATAAGTAATTATTTGTTGGGAGACAGTAAGAAAAAACGGTTCAAAATATTTTTCGTTATTGTAATCCGGCAGGATTTATAAACATATTTTCAGTTAAAAACAGAAAATATAATGAAGCAAGCGGGGATTTGCATGTAATTAAAAGCGTTTATTCAAATCTGGTTGTTTTTTCGGGGCTGATTTTTGTTATTATCAGCGATGGTGTTATCAATACGAGCGCAATAGCCAGCACAGACGACAGGTTTAACAAAATCAAATGAAAAATATTAAGATTTATTGGAACAGTCGATACAAAATAACTTGCCGCATCCAGTTTTATTATACCGAAATACTGCTGTAACAGGCAACATGCAATACCGATAATATTGCCGGTTATCAAACCTTTTGCGACAATAAAAGCCATGCGGTACAGAAACAGTTTGAGAATGTTTACGCTTTGCATTCCCAATGATTTTAAGACGCCTATCATTGCCGTGCGCTCCAAAAGCATTATAAGCAAACCCGAAACCATGTTGAATCCGGCAACGGCTATGGTAAGCAAAAGAATTATAACTACGTTGGTGTCGAGCAAATCAAGCCATGCAAACAAATGCGGATACAGTTGGGTAACATCGTTTACGTCAAGCCGCGAGCCATCTTTGTTTGTATTGAAAATAACCAGATTGCTGATTATTTTGTTCATTGTGTCAATCTTTTCAATATCGTCAATATTAATTTCCAAGCCTGAAATCTGGTTTTTCGTCCATCCGTAAATTTTTTGCAAATGTTTTATATCGCACAACACAAGCGATTTGTCTATTTCTTCAAGTTGGGTGGAATAAATACCGCAAATTGTAAACCGCCGTATGCGCAGCGGTTCCTGTACAAAATAAGCATCAAACCTGTCGCCGAGTTTCAATTGCAACAGTTGCGCAAGTTTTTTTGAAATCAGCACACTGTTTGTTGTTACCGTATCGGTAACCGTAAAAATTTGCCCTTCGACCAGAGATTTGGAAAAAAAAGTTGAATCAAAATCAGAATCAATACCTTTGAATATAACGCCCTGATTGTCCTGTTCGGTTTTGATTATTCCTCCTTTTGTTATATATTTTTGGACATGCCGTATTCCTTCTGTTTTATTGAGTTTATCAACAAGTTCGCCGGTTTCGGTTATGGGATTTGTTTCAAACGAATAGTTTGAATCGAGATTTGTGATTTGAATATGCGAACTTCCGCCGACAAGCTTGTCGGAAATGTTTTTTTTGAAACCCGTAACAATGGCAACTGTGAGAATCATTACCGCAATGCCAAGCGCAATACTGATAATTGCAACAATCGACATTAAGCGCGACAGACGGTTTCCGCTTTCCCTGCTTGATGCAAGCCTTTTTGCTATAAAGTATTCTAAATTCAAAGTTTAATTTTTATAAATCAGGATATTTATTTTATTTTGCTTGTAACAGGATATTTTAAATTGTTGAAATTTGTAAGCGATATGTAAACCTTTCCTATCCTCAAAGGCATTTCGGCGTAAAGCGGAATATGGTTTTTATCGTTGCTTATGAACAGCGACATTTCGGGTTCGCTTGCGAATGTGTCGTTTTCAAGTAACTGTACAATAATTTCTATGGCATTGAATTTTCCTGCTTTTGTTTTTACTGTTTTTGTTCCAGCACAGCGCACATTCATAGTTTTCAAAATATCATCCAGAGCAAATGTTACCAAAAGGTTGGAATTTGCATTGATTGAATTGAAATCCATGTTGCGCAAAAAATATATAAACGAAATAAAATCAAACGTACAGCCTTTCAATTCTATCGAATACTCGCGTTCGGGACTTTTTTTGCGCTGTTTTTTTCCCGACAGATTATTATTATTCCAGTCAAAGTTCATTGTGCTTTTTTTTGTGTATTTTCCTTCGTGCGTATCCTGATAAAAATATGAAGGTTTCATATTTTCCGCATTAAATTTACTTTGGAAATAATCGCGAACTTTGAAAAAAGCATCAAAAAAACCGTAGGTTTTTATGTTTACGGATGAAACAAAATGTATCTGATTGTTATAATCTTCTTTCGACAGTTTCAAAGTTGCTTCGCCTACGCTTGTATTCACAAGTCCCCATTTATAATTTGCTTCAAGAGTTATTGATTCGCCGTTTTGAAAAGCGAAATTTGCAGGATTTTTCATGTTTTCGCAATCGCTGAAAGACGTAACCTGTGCAGTTGATATAAGGGTAATTACAGATAAACCTGTTAGTAATAAAATCTTTTTTATGTTCATATAAATATATTTAGAATCATTATTGTCCGATAAGAAAATCAGAGAGAACTTTCTATGCCCCTTGATTACAGCAATTAATTTCAAATAAAATACAGTGCGCAAAGATAGTAATTTTTTTAGCACATCCGTTTTCAGACGGCTGATTTCTTTATTTGATGATAAAATCACCGGAAAACCGGTCAAAAGCATATTCAGGCTACTGCAATAATGATACAAAGTAATTTTGGCAATAAAAATATGTGCAAAAAAAACTATTCAATCCAAAGCAATTCGCGCATGATAGTATCGGACAGTAAAAAATGTTTTGAAGGAATTTTTATTTTATCATCATCGCAGGTCAGCAAGCCCTGCATCAGGAAATGTTGAGACTGTTTTAACAAATAATCGTAAAAGTTTTCGCCGAATCTGGTTTTTATATGAACGGCGCTTGCTCCCCAAACGGTTCGCAACGAAGTAAGAATGTAATCGTTGTAACATTCTGCAAGGGTTAGATTTTCGCTTTCCCAAAACGTTTGATTTGTATTTACGGCTTCTATATATTTTTTGTTGTTTGCAACATTCCATCTGCGTACGTTGTTGCCGTCATACGAATGCGCCGATGCTCCAAAACCAATATACGGCTTGCCTTGCCAGTATGCAGTATTGTGAATTGAACAAGAATTGCCTTTTGCAAAATTTGATATTTCATAATGTTCAAAACCCGAATCGGCTGTCATTTTTTCCAAAATTTCATATTGTCTCATACTTGACTTTTCGGCGGCGGGTTTCAGTTCGCCTTTTTTAAGGCGTTTATAAAACACCGTTTTCGGTTCAATTCCCAAATGATAAGCCGATAAATGAGGAATATTCGAATCAATGAAGATACCGATATTTTTACGCCACTGCTGCAATGTAAGTTGAGGAAGTCCGTAAATCAAATCAATATTGATATTTTTAAATCCCGCATTTTGCGCTGCCTTTATACATTCTGTTGCCTGCTTTGCCGTGTGCCGTCTGTTCATAAAGTGTAAATGTTCGTCAATAAACGACTGAATTCCTATGCTTAAACGGTTTACGCCCAAATGCCGTAAGTTTTCCAGATATTTTTCGTTCAAGTCGTCGGGATTAACTTCTACGGTAAATTCGCGAAAATCATCAACGCAAAAATTCTTTTTTACTTCGTCAGTGATTATTTTAAGTTCATCGGGCGAATAAATACTTGGCGTTCCGCCGCCAAAATAAAGCGTTTCGGGAATTTCTTTCAGTTCGTCAGTTCGCATTTGTATTTCTTTGACTGTTGCGGCAAGCATCTCCGCTTTCCGCGCAAGCGATACGCTGAAATGAAAATCGCAATAATAGCAAAGTTGCTTACAAAACGGTATATGAATATAAATTGCAGACATAATTACAACATTACATAAAATTTTGGATTTTCAAGTGCGTACAGGACAGTAAAACTCGCCGAATGTGGGTATTAATCTTTATCGTCCGTACTGTTTTCGTCAAATTCCTGTTCAATTTCGACAGCATCGCCCAGCAGGGCGACAGTCTGTTCCTGCGGCAGTTCCTGTACCTTTTTCAGTTTACTCATCATTACATTTGTTCGTGTTCCGACAGCATCGTCAATATTTTTTATTCCTCCTTCCAGATTTTTCTTAACGTTTAGCAATACTTTGTTGAATTTGCCAAATTCGGTTTTTACAGCTCCGAGAATTTCCCAAACTTCGCTGGAACGTTTTTCTATAGCCAGAGTGCGAAAACCCATTTGAAGACTGCTTAGAAATGCTACTAAATTTGTTGGTCCGACTATTACTACACGGAAAGTTTGCTGTAATGTTTCACAGAAACCGGGACGGCGTAAAATTTCGGCGTACAAACCTTCGGTCGGGACAAAGAGAATGGCAAAATCGGTGGTTTTCGGAGGTTTGATGTATTTGTCATGAATATCTTTTGCGCAGCTTTTAACGGAATTTTCAAACTGTTTTCCCAAGAATTCTACCATACTTGCGTTGTTTTCGTATGCATCTGTCAATCGCTGATAATCTTCTACAGGGAATTTGGAATCTATCGGTAACAGAAGCGGTTCGCCGTTGTTTTTGCCCGGTAATTTTATCGAATATTCCACAACTTTACCGTCATCGCCCGGATGATCGTTTTTGATGTACTGTTCGGGCGAAAGCACCTGTTCCAAAATAGCGCCGAGTTGCACTTCGCCGAATGTTCCGCGCGTTTTTACGTTTGTCAGCACCTTTTTGAGGTCGCCTACGCCTGCGGCAAGCGTTTGCATTTCGCCAAGCCCTTTGTGTACTGATTCAAGACGTTCGTTTATCAGTTTGAACGATTCGTTGAAACGTTTTTCCACGCTTTCCTGCAATTTTTCGTCAACGGTTTTGCGCATTTCTTCAAGTTTTTTGTTGTTATCATCCTGAAGATTTGTCAATTTTCCTTCAACTGTTTCTCTTATTTCTTTTAATTTGGTTTCCGTTTCTTTTTTGACGGCGTCCTGTCGATTTGCCATATCGTCAAATTTTTGCTTTTGCAGGTCGTTAAAATCTTTGACATTTTGAGTAAATTTTTCTTCAAAAGATTTGAGGGAGTCGCTTTGTTCGGTTCTGTTTTCTTTTGCCGATTTTTCAAGCTGTTCCTGCAGGTTTTTAGTTTTTTCGTCAAAAGATTTTGTCAGTTCCGCAAGTCTGTTTGAGTATGATTCGAACTGATTTTTCTGGGCGTTAGACAAATCGGCGACATTTTTTGTCAGGTTGTCGCTTAAGAGTTTAAACGAGTTACTGAGCTCTTCCCTGTTGTTTTTAAAGAGTTTTTGATTCTCTTCTCTGTTTCTTCCAAATTCGTCGCGAACAAGCGAATCCAGTCTGGAAAAATTCTTTTCGATATCGGATATCATGTCGCTGTTCGACTTCCTGCTTGAAGATATCCAAATATTGACAATTGCCGCAGTAAGCAATAATCCGAGTAAAATAAGAATAGCCGTCTGTATCATAAAATTATGTATTAATCATCTTTTTGCAAAAGTAGCATTAAATTTCAGATTAAACGTAAACGGATAAAATGTCGGGCAAAATTTATATAGGAAAAGCATATATTTTTTGAGAATCACTGATTTTGCCGGATATGTGAAAAACAGCCGCCGCAAGGTTTTTTCCGCATCATTTTATTTGTAATAAAAACGTTTTATTTTTTCAATCACTTTGTTATTTTCAGTCAGTATCTTTGTATCCGATTAAAATATAAACAAAATGGAAAGAATTTATTATCACCTGTTGTGCTGTCGGATATTTATTCTGTAACGGCATTTTCAAAAACAATGAAGGTCGCCGAATTTTTGAAATCTATCCGCATTTTGAATCTCCGCAGGATTGGCACATCAAACATCCGTCGGAATAAACAAGAGAATCCGATCCGCATTTCGGGCATACCGACCCGTGTTTGGCTTTTGTTCCATCGGGAATATATCGTTTAAGGGCGCGTTCAACTCCGTTTTTCCATGTATTTATGGTTTCGCTGTCAAGTTCCAGCCCTGCAACAAGGTTTACAACATCTGATATCGGCATTCCGTTGCGCAAAACTCCCGAAATGAGTTTTGCATAATTCCAAAATTCCTTATTAAACATGTGTGAAATTCCGCCTATTGTATTTGTATAACCGAATTTGTCGATATATTGAAAGTCATAACGCGAGCCGTTGTCGGTTTTCACTTTTATTATTTTTCCCGATGTTATGGTTCGGGGAATGGGGCGAATATCGTCGTCTACAATACCTGTAAATATTTCGTATGGATTGCTTTCGTACAGTCCGACAAAAGCAATCCACTGTTCGTTTCCGTTCATGAATCTGATTACATCGGTATCAAGCGAAACGGGTCGTTTTGCAGGCATTTGATTCATTTGCGCCTTGCCATCGTTTGCTGATACAAGAATTCCCGACCGCGAGTTGTCGCGATAAACGGTAATTCCCTTGCAGCCGCATTCCCATGCTGTTTTATAAACTTCGGCGACTTTGGCTTCGGTAATATCGGCGGGCAGATTAACAGTAACGCTTATTGAATGGTCAACCCATTTTTGCATTTCGCCTTGCATTTTTACTTTTTTCACCCAGTCTATATCCTGCGCTGTGGCTTTGTGGTATGGAGATTTTTTTACCAACTCATTTATTTTTTCTCTGGGGAAATTTATTATTTTTGAGATTTCATATCCTTTAACTTCGCACCATATAAGAAATTTATGGTGAAATACATCAAATTCGGCAAAGGCATCTCCTGTTTTATCTATATAATCTATTTTAACATTTTTATCGTTAGGGTTTACTTTGCGGCGGCGTTTGTAAACGGGCATAAATACGGGTTCTATTCCCGATGTTGTTTGCGCCATTAAACTTACCGTTCCTGTGGGGGCAATGGTAAGCATCGAAATGTTTCGTCTTCCTGCTTTTACCATTTCATTATACAAATCTTCGTCCTGCTTGCGGATACGGTTTATCATGGGATTGTTTTCTTCGCGTTTTGCATCGTAAATTGGAAATGCGCCGCGTTCTTTTGCCATTTTTACGGATGTTCTGTATGCTTCCATCGCCAATGTTTTTTGTATTTCCGAAGCAAATTTTATTGCTTCATCTGTTCCGTATTGAATACCGAGGGCGGCAAGCATGTCGCCTTCGGCAGTTATTCCCAAACCTGTACGGCGACCGCGAATACATTTGTCTTTTATTTTTTCCCACAGTTCAATTTCTACTCTTTTTACATCGTATTCTTCAGGGTCTTTATTTATTTTTGCAAGTATGTCATCTATTTTTTCAAGTTCCAAATCAATCAAATCATCCATCATTTTCATTGCAACAGCAACGTGTTTTTTAAACAGCGTTTTATTGAATGTTGCTTTATCTGTAAACGGATTTTCGACATAACCGTACAGATTTATTGCAAGCAAGCGGCAACTGTCGTAAGCGCACAGGGGTATTTCTCCGCAGGGATTTGTCGATATTGTTTTATATCCGATGTCTGCATAACAGTCTGCTATTGATTCACGAATTACGGTATCCCAGAACAGGATGCCGGGTTCGGCGCTTTGCCATGCATTGTGAATTATTTTATTCCACAGTTTTTTTGCATCTGTCTCGACTTTATAGTCCGGATTTTTTGCATCTATCGGGTATTGTTGTGTATATGCCGTTCCGTTTATTACGCAGCGCATAAATTCATCGTCTATTCTGACCGAAACATTTGCTCCTGTAACCTTTGTTCCATCCGCTTTTGCATCTATAAACTGTTCAACATCCGGATGTTTTACCGACAGGCTAAGCATTAAGGCGCCTCGCCGTCCGTCCATGGCAACTTCGCGGGTTGAGTTTGAATAACGTTCCATAAAAGGGACTATTCCTGTGGAATTTAAAGCGCTGTTCATCACCGGACTTCCTTTTGGGCGAATATCCGACATGTCGTGACCGACTCCGCCGCGCCGTTTCATAAGTTGAACCTGCTCTTCGTCAAGTCGTAAAATTCCTCCGTATGAGTCCGCAGGTTTATTGTGCCCGATAACAAAACAGTTTGACAGCGAGGATATTTGGTGGCAATTTCCGATGCCTGTCATTGGACCTCCCTGAGGAATAATGTATTTGAAATTTTTGAGAACTTCAAATAATTCGTCAAAGGTCAACGGATTTTTGTATTTTCTTTCTATGCGTTCAAATTCCGCTGCCAGTCTTCGATGCATGTCTTCGGGCGTTTTTTCATATATCTTCCCAAACGAATCTTTCATGGCATATTTGTTTGCCCATACCGAAGCGGCAAGTTCATCTCCGTTAAAGTATTTGATGCATGCATCAAATACTTCGTCGAAAGTGTAAGTTTGTCTGTTTTTTTCTTTAATTTGCTCTGTTTCTTGACTGAAAATTGTTTGTTCTGCTGACATAATTGTATGTTTTTATTTATTTGTATATGTTTCGTTATGTATTTACAATATGATTTTATAACAAATCGGCTACGAAGTTACTACTATAAGATATAATTGCGCTTATTTCAGTCGTGTGTTTTACGAACATTTTTTTAACAAAATTCTTTATCCTCTAATATACAGGTTAAAAGACATGTTTATCTTTCGATTTTAAAATAGATGGTTCCGGCTGTTCCGCTAAAAAGAAAATTTAGCGATTAGTTATTCTTGCGAATAAAAACGAGCAAAAGACAAGACAATAATATGTTCGTTAAATTGATAATTGAAAGTTTGTTAACACAGCTTATTGCAAGAAATAAATGTCGAAGCAAACGCAGCCGTAATGCAGCGAACCGAATGCTAAATAGTTGCTGCAAAAAAGCAAAGACCGGCACGCCGAAGCAAACTGCAATTACCAAATAAAACTTGCAAAATGCAAACAGATAACGCAACAGAAATAAACAATAGTTATACAATCGCTCATTAATAACCGATAGACTGTTTGTAAACAATAAATTACAAGCCAAAACCAATGAATAGAGATGCAGGGGTATTATTAATTGATAATGACAGATTAGAAGCAAAAAATATTTTGCCCAAACAATGACAGATACAGAACGAAAAGCGTCATTCCTGCGAAAACAGGAATCCCCTCAATCAGTGAGATTGCGGGTCAAGCCTGCCTGTTTGTTCGTCTTTGCGAAAGAAGTGAAGCAAACAGGATTTATTTATTATTTTCATTATCCATTATCGTTGACCTGCACTAATTATTTAAGGCTTTCAGCCTTTTCGTTCTAAATTATTAATTGCTTTTTTGCTTTTGCTGTTGGTTGTAATTCTAAAACAGTCCTAATTTCTTTATGCAGACTAAAGCAATTATAACGGGAGCAATATATTTTATTACGAAAACAAATACCGAAAATAATCTGAATTTTACTGTTCCGTTGTTTGTCAGTTCGGCTTTCAAAACTTTTTTATCTACAAACCAGCCGACAAAAATACATATAAACATTCCACCAAGCGTAAGCATTAAATTTGCAGTTATAAAATCAAGCAAATCAAATATTATAATTCCAAAAATCCTGAAATGTGAAAGTATGCCAAACGACAGAGAACAGATAACTCCAACAGCAAATCCGCTTAATGATACAATTGTTGCGGCTTTGCTCCTTGACATTCTGTACTGTTCGTGCAGATATGCCGTTACAACTTCATGCATCGAAATTATTGATGTGAGAGCCGCTATCGCCAGCAATACAAAAAATATAAGCGACCATAAACCTCCCAAAGGCATTTGCTGAAATATATTGGGTAAGGTTACAAATACCAGCGAAGGTCCCTGTGATGGAGAAATATTAAAACTTGTAACCGCCGGAAATATTACAACTCCTGCCATAATTGCCACCACAGTGTCAAGGGTTACAACTGAAACCGCCGTTCTGGGCATGTTTATTGATTTATTAAAATACGAAGCATAAGTTATCATGCAGCACATACCTACGCTTACCGAAAAAAATGCCTGTCCCAGTGCGCTCAATACTACATCTGATGTGATTTTGCTGAAATCGGGCTTGAAAAAAAATTTTAATCCTTCTATCGAATTGGGAAGCATTAGCGAGCGGATGCATAATACTGTCAATATTACAAAGAGCAGGGGCATCATTAGTTTTGATGTTCGTTCAATACCTTTTTTTACTCCCAGCAATACAACAGCATGAGTGATGAGTGTAAAAACAAGAATCCATAATACCGGACGAAAAGCATCGGATGTAAACTTATCGAAATCAGCGGTAAATTTCTCAACGGAACTTGCGTTAATATTTCCTGCTATCGACTGGTATATGTATTCCAGAGTCCAGCCCGAAACTACCGAATAGAATCCGAAAATAAGAAATGCGGCAATCACTCCGTTGTAACCTATGATTTTCCACATTGTGTGCGGCGCAAGAACTTTGAACGCTCCGACAGAATTTTCCTGAGAAGCTCTGCCTATGAAAAACTCGGCAAGCATAACGCTCAATCCGAGTATCAATACGCAAAAGACATAAACAATAAGGAAAGCGCCTCCGCCGTGTTCGCCCGCTTCGTATGGAAATCTCCAAATGTTTCCAAGCCCTACGGCGCTGCCAACGGATGCCATAACCAAGCCGAATTTGCTGTTGAATGTTGTTCGTTGTTTTTTCATATTTACTGTCGAAATTTGATTTTTAATTATAATTACTGATTACTGTTTCAGGCAAATCATTTATTTTTACTTCATTTTGCTCGCCTGTAATCATATTTTTCAGAGATACGCTATTGTTTTGCAGTTCGTTTTCACCGACTATGGCAACAAGATTTATTTTATTGGAGTCGGCATACGACAGCTGTTTTTTTAATTTTGCCTGTTCGGGATAAATTTCTGTGCATATTCCCGCCTTACGAAGTTTTTGCAACAAAGGCAAACAGAAATTCAGTTCGTTTTTACCGAAAGGCGCGAATAAAAGTTGCGTTTTATTTGCCGAATTGTCGGGAAATAAATCAAGTTGGTTAAGCACATCGTAAATTCTGTCGGCGCCAAACGAAATTCCAACTCCCGATATTCTTTCCATTCCAAATACTCCCGTAAGATTATCATAACGACCGCCGCCGGTTATGCTTCCTATTTCTGCATCAAGTGCCTTAACTTCGATAATTGTTCCGGTGTAATAGTTAAGTCCCCGCGCAAGCGTCAAATCAAGTTCGATTTCCGACGCGACGGGCACATTTTTTGTGTAACCCATAACAGTTTCTATTTCGTCTATGCCTTTCAGTCCCGTTTTTGAATTTGACAGAATATTCTTTAATTTTGAAAGTTTTTCGACATTTGTCCCTTTCAATTCTAAAACCGGTTGCAGTTTGTTTATTGCTTCGGGAGGAATATTTTTTTCTTCAAGTTCTTTTTTTACGTTTTCCAAACCTGTTTTATCCAGTTTGTCGATTGCAACCGTAATATCGACAATTCGTTGCGGTTCGCCTATAAATTCCGCTATTCCGCTTAATATTTTTCTGTTGTTTAATTTTATTACAACTTTTATTTTCAAGCGGTTAAACACTTCGTCAATAATTTGCAGAAGTTCAAATTCGTTTATCAGCGAATCGCTTCCAATCATATCGGCATCGCATTGATAAAATTCGCGATAACGTCCTTTTTGCGGGCGGTCGGCGCGCCATACGGGTTGAATTTGAAAACGTTTGAATGGAAAAATAAGTTTGTCGCGATTTTGCACAACAAAGCGCGCAAACGGAACGGTAAGGTCGTAACGCAATCCTTTTCCGGATATTTTGTTTGTAAGTTTTATGCTGTTTTTTTGCAGCAGTTCGGCAGTGGAAATATCCGACATAAAATCGCCGGAATTTAGTATTCTGAATAAAAGTTTATCGCCTTCGTCGCCGTATTTCCCAAGCAAAGTAGTAAGATTTTCCATCGCAGGAGTTTCAATTTGTTTGAATCCGTAAACACGAAAAACCGCACTTACGGTATCGAAAATATAATTGCGTTTAGCCATTTCATCGGGCGAAAAATCACGAGTTCCTTTGGGTATGGATGGTTTTTGCATTTCCTGTTTTATTTAATTATTTTTATTAGCAGCAAGTGTAACATTTCACAAATATATCTCAAATATATTTTACAAAGGTATAAAAAATAAATTTGGGAAGTATCAAATCCATGAATAATTGAGAGTTTAGAATTATTCAAGATTAAATCGTTGATATCCTTTGGTTCGGTTGCTTATTTTGTATCAAGACAAAAGAAGATAATATATATCATTTTCAATTTTTATTATTCAGGAGAAACTAACTAATCAAGCGATTGTCCGATATTTGATGATGCATATATCATTTCTTTCAATTGCACAGGATTTAATTCGGCAAAGAAGCAGTTTATGGGATTCAGTAATTTGCCGTTTTTCCATACTTCATAATGTAAATGCGGAAAAATTGACAGTCCCGAATCTCCCGACAGTGCTATAAGTTTGCCGCGTTTAACATTTGCTCCCTTGCTGACCAGCGCTTTGGCAAGATGTGCGTAAACTGTTGTATATCCGTTACCGTGGTTGATATAAATTGCTGTTCCTTTTGCTGCATCTTCTATAATGTTTTCGACAGTGCCGTCGGCAGTGGCAAAAACTTTTGTATTCATCGGAACAGTATAATCCAAACCTGTATGCATTTTGGGAATACGGTAAAAAGGATGTATTTTCATTCCTATCGATACACTGTTGTATTTAAGATTTTTATTTTCAACGGGCTGTATTGCCGGAATATTTCTGAATTTTGTTTTGTCGGCATTTATTTCCGATATTGTTTTTTCTATTTTTGTTATGTTTTGCCATACGCGCTCAACAAGCTGGTCTATTGTAGCGGATGTTGTATTAACGATATCGTAATTTTCCATTATGCTTGCCATGCTGAAGTTTCTTGTTTCAAATGTTAATCCCGATTCTGTGGGATTGGTTTTGAATACCGAACGGTATATCATTGTATCTTGCTGTTTTAAATGTTCAAGAACATATTTGGCTTTCAACAGGCTTGTGTTCAGCGAGTCGTATGCCGATTCCAGATATGTGTATTCTTTTTTGAGTTGTTTTTCCTGTTCAGTATCAATTGTCAGTGCAAAAATTACGTAATAAATTACGGAAAGCACAATTGAAGAAATAAAATACACAATACAATTCCGCAATATTCGTTTTGCCTTTTTTATTTTTTTATATGTCAGCGATTGTTCATCGTATTTCCATTCGTTCATTTTATTTGGTTCTGTTTATAATTTTGTCATAATTAATTTCCGATGATTCATCAACGTAATATTTTTTCGGATACATCGGGTTTCCGTAATATCTTACTTCGTAATGCAAATGTGGACCTGTTGATTTTCCGGTATTTCCGGATAAGCCTATCATATCACCGCGTTTTATCTGCATTCCTTCCTTAACAAATATTTTCGACAGATGCGCATAACGCGTTAAATAACCAAATCCGTGTTCAATATCAATTCTGTTGCCATAACTTATCGGCGAATTTGAATATATTACTGTTGAAACAACTCCATCTCCCGTAGCGTAAACAGGATTACCCGTATCTGCCGTAAAATCCAATCCATCGTGATGACGCCAGTCTCCAAAGAACGGGTCGATACGATATCCGTAATTACCTGTTCTTCTCACTTTTCTTAAATCAATAGGAGGAATTGACGGCATGCACAGCGCCATTTTTTCCATATTTGCCGCATATTTTGAAATTATATCAAATGACTTCGACTGTATATAAATCTTATGGCGAAAATTATCAAGTGCAACAAAGGTTTTGCCCACATTATGCAAAAAATCCCCTTTTTGAAAGTTTATATTTCTTTTTCCCGATGTATATGATATTTTATCCAGCCCGAAAAGCGTACGATACACGTTTTGGTCGCGATTATTAATTTCTGTTATTGATTTGTCTGCATTCTCAACATCTTTAAGCAGCAGGTCATATTTTAATTTTATATTTATGTTTTCGCTTTTCAAAAGCATTATTTTGGGACTTTCAAAAAATTGAGAATAAATATAATTATAAACAAAAAACAGTATCAGAGACAGCAAAAACATTACAAAAAAACGTTGTGTTTTACGCCTCAAAGGAATTTTGATAACTTCAAAATCCAAACTTTCCGTATTTAATTTGTACTTTTGTCGTGGCATTTTATAAAAAATGAAAAAACTCGGTAAAGTTCAATAAAAAAAATTAATTTTACAAATGTTTTAACAAAATTATGAATAATATATTATTTTAATATCAAACAAATAAGGATTTTTAATATGAATTCCAAAGAAATTAGATTAAATTTTTTAAACTTTTTTAAGTCAAAACAGCATGTTATTGTGCCATCGGCACCAATGGTTATTACCAACGATCCGACATTAATGTTTACTAATGCGGGAATGAATCAATTCAAAGACATTTTTTTAGGAAATGCTCCTGCAAAAAACAGACGAGTTGCCGATACTCAAAAATGTTTGCGCGTATCGGGAAAACATAACGATTTGGAAGAAGTCGGATACGATACCTATCATCATACAATGTTTGAAATGCTTGGTAATTGGAGTTTTGGCGATTATTTCAAAAAAGAAGCCATTGAATGGGCTTGGGAATTACTGACAGATGTTTATAAATTAAATCCAGACAGACTTTATGCAACCGTTTGCGAAGGAAGCCCGGATGATGGAATTTCTGCCGATGATGAAGCTGCAAAATATTGGGAAAAATTTCTGCCGAAAGACAGAATCCTGTTCGGATGTAAAAAAGATAATTTCTGGGAAATGGGCGATACAGGTCCATGTGGTCCATGCAGCGAAGTTCATATTGATTTACGCGATGATGAAGACCGTAAAAAAATTAACGGAAAAGATTTGGTAAATAAAGGCAATCCGCTGGTAATTGAAATATGGAATCTGGTATTTATTCAGTACAACCGCAAAGCCGATGGTTCGCTCGAACTGCTCCCCGAAAAACATGTAGATACAGGAATGGGATTTGAGCGTTTATGTATGGCAATTCAAGGAAAAAAAAGTAATTACGACACAGATGTTTTTCAGCCGGTAATACAGAAAATAGCCGAAATTTCAAATAAAAAGTACGGAGCAAACAAGCAAACAGATATAGCAATGCGAGTGATTGCCGACCATTTGCGTGCAATATGCTTTTCAATTGCCGATGGTCAGCTTCCATCAAACAATAAAGCAGGTTATGTAATCCGCCGCATATTACGGCGCGCCGTTCGCTACGGATACACATTTTTGAATTTTAGCGAACCTTTTATCAACAAGCTTGTTCCTGCGCTTGTAAATTCCATGGGCGAGGCTTTTCCCGAAATCAAATCACAGCAAACGCTTATCGAAAAAGTTATTACCGAAGAAGAATCTGCATTTTTGCGTACAATAGAAAACGGAATTCGCCTTCTGGATAATATTATTGCAAAAACAAAATCCGAAAACAAAAACATAATCGACGGCAAATCGGCTTTCATACTGTATGATACTTACGGATTTCCTGTCGATCTTACGGAACTTATTGCCCGTGAAAACAATCTTGTTATTGATGAAAAAGAGTTTGTCAGCGAGCTGGACAGGCAAAAAAAACGCAGTCGCAATGCAGCGGCTGTCGAAACTGACGACTGGACGGTGATAAAAGAAATTCAGGAAGAAGATTTTTTAGGATACGACGAAACAGAACTCGATGTCGAAATTTCACGTTACCGTATTGTAAAAACAAAATCCGAAGAAACAGTTCACCTTGTTTTCGACAAAACGCCTTTTTACGGCGAATCGGGCGGACAGGTTGGAGACAGCGGAACCATAGAATCTCAAAACGAAATTATCGAAATCATAAATACCATAAAAGAAAATAATTTAATAATACATGTTGCAAGGCGTCTTCCGAAAAATCCATCGGCAAAATTCCGTGCAAAGATAAATGTAAAAAAACGTATAGCGACAGCCAATAATCATACAGCCACACATCTTTTGCATTACGCTTTGCGAAAAGTTCTGGGAACTCACGTAGAACAAAAAGGCTCGCTGGTAAATTCAAAATATCTGCGATTTGATTTTGCCCATTTCCAAAAAATGAGCGATGACGAAATCCGTCAGGTAGAAAAAACCGTAAATGAAAAAATTCGTGAAAACAATCCCCGTAACGAAAATCGCCGCGTACCTGTAAACGAAGCCCGCAAAATGGGAGCAATAGCGCTGTTCGGCGAAAAATACGCCGATACTGTTCGCGTAATAAAATTCGGCGAATCTGTTGAATTGTGCGGTGGAACACATGCAGCGGCGACAGGTCAGATAGGTTTTTTTAAAATAATCTCGGAATCGGCAATTGCAGCAGGTGTACGCCGTATTGAAGCAACAACAGGCGAAAATGCGGAAGATATGATTTACGAATTTATTGATTTGTTAAAACAAATCAGGCAACTGTTCAACAACAGTCCAGCATTTATTCAGTCTATCAAAAAATCTCTTGAAGAAAACGAAGATTTAAGAAAACAGATCGACAGCCTGATGCAGGAAAAAATAAAATTGATGAAACGCAAAATGCTTGACAATATTGAAAAAATCAACGGAATAAACGTTGTTCATTCGCTTGTTGCCGTTAATGTCGAAAATTTGAAAAATACGGTGTTTGAAATGCGTAAAGAAATTGAAAAAGCAGCAATAATAATAGGATGTAACGATTCAAACAAGCCTGCTCTTATTGTTGCCATTAGCGATGACTTGATTGAGGATGGGAAAAATGCAGGAAATATTGTTCGTGAAGCGTCTAAAGAAATTCAGGGCGGCGGCGGCGGACAGGCATTTTTTGCAACTGCCGGAGGTAAAAACGCCGAAGGATTAAATTCGGCAATAAAAAAAGCAATAGAACTGGTTACAAAATAAACGGCTTTTAACATCTTGTCAATATAATCCAAACCGAAGTTAATGATGAAAATACAGGATTTTATACAATATCGGTTAAAATTCCGCAAAATATAAAAGTTTTTTATCTTCTTTTGTTTTGATGCAAAAGAAGCAAACCAAAGCATCGAGGCTGTCCCAAAACTACGGTTTCGTCATTGCGAACTGCGAAGCAGTGAAGCAATCCAAATGTTGATTATTAATGGTTTGCTTCGTCGTTGCGCTCCTCGCAATGACGTTTTGCTTCGGGCTTTGCGCTTCAGGCTAATGCTTTCGCGGTTAGCAGTTTGCAATGACGTGTAAAATATCATTTTGAGACAGCCTCTCGTCAAAGTACAGATGAATTATTTAAAAGTACAGGTGTACTTCGTCAAAGTACAGACAGTTTACATATTTATACTTGATTCAGATATTTGTCAATGGCTTTTGCGGCTTTACGTCCTGCTCCCATTGCAAGAATTACCGTTGCCGCACCCGTTGTAACATCTCCTCCTGCAAATACTCCTGCACGGGATGTTTGCCCATGGTCATCAACCATAATACATTTATGTTTGTTTATTTGTAATCCTTTGGTTGTAGATGAGATAAGCGGATTGGGAGATGTTCCCAAAGCCATTATTACAACATCGGTTTCAATATCAAATTCCGAATCGGGAATAACAACAGGACTGCGGCGTCCGGAAGAATCAGGTTCTCCAAGTTTGCAGCGTACGCATCGAATTGCCTTAACCCATCCTTTTTCATCTTCAATTATTTCTACCGGATTTGTAAGCATGTTGAAATTAATACCTTCTTCTTTTGCATGAATAACTTCTTCACGCCGTGCGGGCAGTTCTACTTCAGTACGGCGGTACACAACCGTAACATCAGAGCCTAATCGCAAGGCTGTTCTCGCTGCATCCATTGCTACATTTCCGCCGCCTACCACAACGGCTTTTTTTCCTGCATAAATGGGAGTATCGTAATTCCTGTCAAAAGCCTTCATCAAATTTGCGCGGGTTAAAAATTCGTTTGCAGACATTACTCCGTTTAAGTTTTCGCCTTTTATGTTCATAAATTTCGGCAGCCCTGCCCCCGTACCTATAAAAACGGCGTCAAATTTTTCTTCATCAAGCAACTGGTCAACAGTAAGCGTGCGACCGATTATTATATTTGTTTCTATTTGAGCTCCTATTTTTTTGAGATTTTCTATTTCGTGAGCGACAACGGTTTTTTTCGGCAAACGAAATTCGGGAATTCCGTAAGCCAGCACTCCGCCTGTTTCGTGCAGCGCTTCAAAAACGGTAACCTCATAACCGATTTTGGCAAGGTCGTAAGCGCAGGTCAATCCTGCCGGTCCGCTACCTATAACGGCTATTCGTTTTCCGTTGCATGGCGATTTATCAAGAAAATTTAAATTGTTTTCGCGAGCCCAGTCAGCAATAAAACGTTCAAGTTTTCCTATTGCAACAGGTTCGTTTTTTACGCCTAAAATACATGAACCTTCGCATTGTGTTTCCTGCGGACATACCCGACCGCACACGGCTGGAAGGCTGCTGTACTGCGCCACAATTTCGGCTGCTTTTGCAAAACTGTTTTTTGCTATCTGCAAAATAAATCCGGGAATATCAATATTTACGGGACAGTCGTTAATACAGCGGGGATTTTTACAATTTAAACATCGCGATGCTTCAAGCATTGCTTCATCGGCAGAATAGCCGTAACATACTTCGTCAAAATTTGTGATACGCTTTTTTGCATCCTGTTCGCGAGCGTGAACGCGGGGAATTTTATTTGCCATAATTTCCGGATTAATATTTCAGATTTTAATTAAAAGATTTTACATGCATTTGCAATTTGCCTGCTGTTCGTGATTTTTATACATTATTTGACGGCGCAATGCTTCGTCAAAATCAACAAGATGTCCATCAAATTCAGGACCATCAACACAGGTAAATTTTATTTTGCCGCCTACATTTACCCGACAGGCTCCGCACATTCCCGTACCGTCAACCATAATAGAGTTGAGGCTTACGGTAGTTTTCAAACCGTGTTTTTTTGTGGCAAGCGAAACAAATTTCATCATTATCATTGGTCCTATTGCAATAATTTCATCATATTTTTTCTTTTGATTTATAATTAAATCTTCCAGCATGTCAGTAACCAGACCTTTGAATCCGTAACTGCCATCGTCGGTTGCCGGAAATACGTTTTCAGCAAAAGGTTTCATTTCGTTTTCAAAAATCATCATATTTCCGGTTTTTGCACCGATTATTACATCCGGTTTTACGTTATGAATGCTTAACCACTTAACTTGCGGATACACAGGTGCGCTACCCAATCCGCCTGCTATGAACAGAAATTTTTTTGAGTTTAACTGTTCATCCGAAAAATTTATAAATTCGGATGGATTTCCGAGTGGTCCTGTAATATCGCTAATACATTCGCCCTGATTTATTTCGCAAATTTTTTTGCTTGATGCTCCCAACACCTGTATAACAAGAGTTACAATGCCTTTATTTTTATCAAAATCGCAAATTGTAAGAGGAATCCGCTCGCCATGTTCGTGTGTGCGAACAATAACAAACTGACCGGGAAGCGCCGATTTTGCTATATACGGCGCAACAACATCCATGCGAAATATGTTTTCCGCAATATTTTTTTTTGTTTCTATTTTATACATAAGTTCTGCAAAGTTTCGGCAAAGATAATATTTAAATCACTATTGTACGAAAAAAATTTTCGACCGACAGGCTGTTTCGTTTTATGATAGTGTCTTAAATTATCAGGATTATTTTGTATCTTTGCAAAAAATATTAAGTAATGATCCATACAATAGAAATTCAATGTCCGCATTGCCACAGTAATGATTTGATTAAGAACGGTA
>JAISOH010000196.1 GCA_031275825.1 Prevotellaceae bacterium
ATTTTTCAAATATCCGAAAAATTGGGTTTGGATGCTTTTTAATGAACTATCTGTGATGCCGGTTGGTTGAAAATTTTTATCCGTTTGTGTGTTATTGGATATTTCATGCTATCTTTGCATTTGAAAGTTTTTTAACTCAAAATTACAAAACATAATGGAAAAGGTGAAAATTTATATTTTCACGAATTAAAAAATTACGAATAATCAAATTATTAAATTAATTGTGGACAGATTTTAGCAAAAAATATTTTGCATGAAAAATTTCAATAATTTTGCACTTAATTATAAACAAAAAATATTTGGAAATATGATATAAACAAAGAAGCCTGATGACACAGGCACAAAAATAAACTTATAAAAAGCGTTAGCTTTTGTTCTTTCTTATTGAAACTTCGACACTTTCAAAAGACAGATAGAACAGGAAAGTTCAGCGCTCACGTGCATACGTGGGCTTTTCTTGTTAATCTGTCAGGTAGTCGAAGACCTCAATAAGAAACAATTAAGTCCGCGTTTTTTACTATAAATAAAAATAATGCACGGCGGAATACATATAGGAAAACTCATATTGCAAAAGTTGAAAGACGAAGAACGCTCCATAGCATGGCTTGCAAAAAAAGTAAATTGCAATGACAGCAATTTAGGCAGAATGTTGAGAAACAGTCGGCACATACATGCCGAACTGCTTTTCCGCATTTCCGTTGCTCTTAAAGAAGATTTTTTTGTGTATTATTCCGAAAAATTCAAAGAAACCATAAAACAGTAAAATTTACCGTACAAAACGGTAAAAACAGCCGAATTATCCGGTAAAAACAGCAGTCTAAAACAATGATTGATAATTTTTTATGTTGTAATTTTGCACTTGTTAGGAAAAAAATATTTTTAATGCAAAATTATATCAAAATGAAGAAAATTTTAGCGGCAGCGGTTTTCGTAACCGCGCTGTTTGCTGCCCAAAATGCAAACGGACAAAGGTTAACAAGTGATGAATTAACAAAGTTGCATGAAATAAATCCAAGAGCGGTAAAAGTTTATCAAGACAGAGTACTCGAACTGGAAAACATTATTAACAAATGCGATGAAGAAATTGAATGGATAAAAACCGAACGTGCTTGGGATTCTCTCGACAACGAGGGAAATGCAGCTGAAATTAAAAAGGAACAAAAAATGGAGGCTGTTCTTAAAAGAAAAAATCAAGCAAAAAAAGATTTAGAATCAGCGTATAGGTATTACAGAAATTTAATTAAATAAAAATTGATTTAATCACAAGGGGGCGTAAAATTCGCGCCTCCTTTTAGTAAAAATTGAAAATTCAACACAATAAAAAATCAAAAAATGAAAAAAGCATTTATAACAGCAATCATTCTGTTTTGCATTTGTTCCGTTTCGACATTTGCTCAACTCAAAGAACTGAATCAAAATGAACTGTATGAAAAAGTCCTTACTGTTTATGATAAGGGAGATTATACGTATAAAAATAAACCATCCATTGTTTTATTTTACAGCCCTTATTGTCCCTATTCAAAAGAAATGGAAAAGACGCTGAAAAAAGTAAGTGGTAATTACGAAGACCGTATTAATTTTTACAAAGTAAATGTATTTAAAATTGACGATTACACTATGGAAAATTTGGAAATAGAGGGGACTCCAACAATAGGCGTTGACGATGGAGAAGAATTTTTATGTAATGGAGGAATGGCAACAAAACAGGATTTGGAAGAATTATGTCAAGATTTAATAGAATTTTATTATGAATAAAAATGAACGTAAAATGAAAACCTTATACTTAATTATTGTGTTATTATTTATGTTATTGCCAAAAGAAAGTAAAGCGCAGCATGACGAAACCGACAGAATGGGATTTATTCTTTCGACAGGGTATAAATATTTGCCATCAGTAACCGTGCCATCCGAAAATCGTTCTGGCGCAAAAGATATTAAAAAATCTTATACTGCTTTCGACTTTGGAATTACTCTTCATAATCATTTTAACAATATAGATTTTAACGGCAGTTTTTCATACGGTAAAGATTATATAAGTTTTGAAGCTTTTTCGCTGCTGGGAATGTTATATTATTATTTCATTAAATACGGAGAAGGCGGATATCTGCAAGATGACAACAGAGTAATAATGTTTGTAGGATTAAGCGCATTCAGTACAACAAGTTTTAATATTCATATCGGCGAACATATTAATATACGCCCCTATTGGAGTCTTTTAAGACTTTCAAAAATTAAAACTGTAACAGATGGTTTCAAATTCAATGTTGGACTTGGAACTTATTTGACATACGAGATAAATCGGATAATGATAAGTCCGTTTTGCGAATACGCATTTGGATATGAAAAAAACTCACCGTTTACAGGAGTTAATTTCGGGCTGTCTGTAGGAATAAAACTTTATGACAATTATCATTAAAATAATAATTAGCAAGTTCAATTAATAAAATATTTTTAACAATTAAAACCGATGGGTAGATGGTATATAACCGACACAAATTATCATGAAAAAAATAATATTTATTTCAACAACAACAGTTATTGATGCAAGCATGTTGATTATTCTGACAAGTATGGCAAGTATAAATCAAACATCAACAGATTTCAACCGAAATGTAATTGAACAAAATGAAGGTGGTGACTGCTATTGCCCAAGTTGTAATGTCAAATTAGGTGGCGGCTATTATTATGAAGACGAACTGCAAAGATGTTACGCATGTGGAGGATCCGGTCTTAGAAACTGCCAAAAATGGCAGGAATGTTCGCCTTGTAGGGGTACAGGTTGCAAAAATGGTTATACAACTGATAATGGAAAATATTGTGCATACGGACATTGCAGTTCCTGTAACGGAAAAGGTGGCAGATATGTTATGAAAAAAGAGTGCGACTGTTCTTCTTGTAGTGGAAAAGGACAATGGTATGAAAAGAAACAGCATTTTTCAGGTTATATGTGTCCTAATTGTAAAACAGTCTATAAGCCTTGTAATTAATTATTACTGCACTCTGCCGAATACTGAAATATCAGGTAAATATTAAAGCAGTTAAGTGATTAAGTATTCGACCTGTAATGTAAAAACGATGAAGGCATAAGGTTTCAAAATAACTTTGTGCCTTATTTGTATTTTATAATTTCAATAGATATATCCGTTTGCAGTAAATTCTAACTGTGATAATCTAAAAATTATTTAGCAAAGGCTTAATTAAAAAAAATATTTACTTTTGCATTTGAAAGTTTTTTAACTCAAAATTACAAAACATAATGAAAAAGGTGAAAATTTATATTTTTACGAATTAAAAAATTACGAATAATCAAATTATATAACAATGGAAAAAATATTAAAGAAATATTCGCTTGCTGTTGATGAAAAACAAATATCGGCAGAAGTTGAAAAAGCAAAGCAATCGGCTAAAGGCGTTAATTTCAAAGCGCTGAAACAATGTTTCAACAGTATCGACCTGACTGCGTTAAATGCTACCGATACAATATCGCAAATAAAAACGATGGCTGAAAAGGTCAGCGATTTTTCTAATGTTTATTATGATTTGCCCAATGTTGCGGCAATATGCGTTTATCCGGCTCTTGTGAATACCGTACGGCAAAATCTTACCGACAGAAACGTGCGTATTGCTTCTGTTACAGCAGGATTTCCCGCATCTCAAACATTTATCGATGTAAAAATCAAGGAAAGTTTGCTGGCAATTGAAAACGGCGCCGACGAAATTGACATTGTAATATCTGTCGGACGTTTTTTAGAAAAAGACTATAAGTTTGTTTACGGCGAAGTTGAACAAATAAAAAAAACCGTCGGCAATATTCATGTAAAAGTTATTCTTGAAACGGGGGCGCTCAAAGATTTGCAACTGATACGGACTGCCTCGCTACTTGCAATGGAAGCCGGAGCTGATTTTATAAAAACATCAACAGGAAAATTTTACGATACGGCAACGCCCGAAGCCGTATGCGTAATGTGTCAGGCAATTGCCGATTATAATGCGCAAAGCGGAAGAAAGGTAGGAATAAAACCTTCGGGCGGGATTTCAACTGCCGCCGAAGCGCTTGTATATTACAACATATTGAAATCAATGCTTGGCGAAAACTGGTTGAATAACAAACTGTTCAGAATAGGAGCAAGCCGTTTGGCAAATAATCTGCTTGCCGACATTGTGGGTTTGGAAGCAAATTATTTTTGATTGTAATAACAGCACGAAAAAGCAAAGATTTAATATATAATCAAACATATTATCAACTTGTCGCATTATTTTTGTACCTTTGCGCAAAATTAACAGATAATGGCATACAAAAAGTCAACTGAAAACAGTAAGAAAAATGTTTCGCAGCAAACATTCAAATCAAAAAATAAATCTTCCAAATCTTATTCGAAAAAGAGATATAACACTAAATCGAATGAAAGTAAAACTTTCGGCAGAAAGTCTGACGATGAACAGGCATCCAAAAAGCGCAGATTCAATGCGGCAGACGAACGTCCGAAAAGAACATACAAACGCAATGATGAATATGCATCAAAAAACAGATTTGCCGATGAAAGCAAACAGCAATATAAAAATTATGTTCGCGTATCCGAACCTGTTGACAGTCGATTGCGGCGTCAAATAAAGGAAGCAAAAGCGAAAAGTGCAAAAAATGCCCAAACGGCAAGTATGGTTGAAGACAGTAAAGTGCGTTTGAATAAATTTATTGCAAATTCGGGTGTCTGTTCGCGGCGCGAAGCCGATACATTTATAAAGGCAGGTGTTGTTTCGGTTAACGGAGTTGTTATAACCGAGTTGGGAGTTAAGATTTCACCGTCAGATGAAGTGCTGTTTAACGGCGAAAGACTGCACGGCGAAAAAAAAGTTTACATAGTTATGAACAAACCCAAAGGTTTTGTTACAACGGTAGAAGACCCTCATGCCGACAAAACGGTAATGACAATTATACGCAATTATTGCAGTGAACGCGTTTATCCTGTCGGCAGACTTGATAAAAACACAACAGGAGTTTTACTGTTTACAAATGATGGCGATTTGACAAAAGTTTTGACTCATCCGAGTTACGGAAAGAAAAAGGTATATGACGTAAGACTGGATAAAAATCTTACAAAAACCGACATGACTCGGCTTGCCGATGGCGTTCAGCTTGACGATGGAATTGCTTTTTTTGACGAAATTTCATATACCGACGATAACGATAAACGCAAAATAGGCATTGAAATACATTCGGGCAAAAACAGAATTGTGCGCAGAATGTTTGAACATCTCGACTATAAAGTTACCAAACTCGACAGAGTATATTTTGCGGGATTGACCAAATCGAAACTGCGGCGCGGCGAATGCCGTTTCCTTGCCGAAAAGGAAATAAGCACTTTGAAAATGGGAGCTTATGAATGATTATTGCAAACCGTTTTATATTTTGTTATTCATGAAAATATTTGAAAAAACTACTGTCAAATAATAATTTAATAAAACGCAACGGTTACGGCGACAAAAACAAGCGGATTAAATATAAAAAATTAATAAAACATGCAAAAAACAGAACAAACGAGAGAGCAGGTATGCGCCCTTATTGCTTTAATACGCAAAAAAAAAGGTATCAGCACCTAATAAATTGGCTGATATGTCGGGAATAAGTCGGGAATATATAACGAATATTGAATACGGTCGCCGGTCGGTAGGAATTGATTTACTGATTAAACTCACTAATGCGCTTGACTGTGAGATTATAATCAAAGAAAAAAACAACTGAAATGAAACGGCTTATTTATCAAATTCACCGGAAAAATTATCAAATCATTACAGCAAACGATAAATGACTAATAGATCGCAACATACGGACAGATCACACCGTTCTGGTTTTGTAAACATAATAGGCAATCCGAATGTAGGCAAATCAACGCTAATGAATGCGCTTGTCGGCGAAAATCTGTCAATAATTACCGCAAAATCACAAACTACGAGGCACCGTATTTTGGGCATTGTCAGCGGCAACGATTTTCAAATAGTTTATTCGGATACGCCCGGAATCATAAAACCTGCATACAGGCTGCAATCATCAATGATGAAATTTGTAAATACCGCAATAGGCGATGCCGACATAATTATTTATGTTACCGATGTTATAGAAAAACCCGATAAAAACATTGAATATATCGAAAAACTTAACAATATCGAAATCCCGATAATTCTGATTATTAACAAAATTGATTTGACAACTCAACAAATCCTGAACGATTTGGCGGAACAGTGGCAAAAACTTTTACCATCAGCGCTTATATATCCCGCATCCGCACTGGAAAAATTTAATCTTGACAACATATTTTCAAAAGTTTTGGAACTGCTTCCCGAAGGTGAGGCATATTATGCAAAAGATGAATTAACGGATAAAAACCTGCGTTTTTTTGCCTCCGAAATTATTCGTGAAAAAATATTATTATATTATCAAAAAGAAATTCCTTATTGCGTTGAAGCAGGCATAGAAAATTTTATTGAAGACAAAAACATGTACAGCATCGAAGCGGTAATATATGTAGCGCGCGAATCGCAAAAAGGAATAATTATAGGACAGGGCGGCAAATCGCTCAAACGCACAGGTACAGCAGCCCGCAAAGACATGGAAAAGTTTTTTGGCAAAAAAGTATTTCTAAAATTATTCGTAAAGGTTAATCCCGACTGGCGCGACAACGAACAGCAACTTAAAAAATTCGGATACATTGACAATTAATAATTTATGTTATGCAGGTTTATAATTTTTGACGGCTTCAAGTTCGTTACATGCAATTCTTCCATACTCTACTGCTTTTAGCAAAGTCTTCGGAAATCATTTGATTACAGTTGCAGTTTATTACTTGTCGGATATATTTCTACAGCAGAACCATTTTTGTTTGTAAATACGCGCTCCTTACGAATAAAAATTGGTAAAAGATATTATAAATTTACAATTTTTGCGGGATTTTAACCGATATTGCATAAAACCCTGTATTTTTATTCAATAACTTTGGCTTGTAATTTGTTTTTAACAAGCGACTTAATGTGCTGTTAAAGAGCAATTTTATAATATTTATCTGTTTCAATTGCCACATTCATCAGAAATAAATCCTGCCGAAAATATATGACAGTAATCAGAGCAAACATAGAATTTAAAAATTAGACATTCGGAACAATAAAAGAGCACCTGTGTTTTGCTGTTAATGTCAGAAAAAAACAGTAAAATCATAATTTTCGGATTTAAGTATATTTCAAATGCTTTTTGTATTATGTTTTTATTTGTTTAAATCACAATATATTGATAGTCAGCATTAGTTTGCGGTGAGGGGGGGATTCGAACCCCCGGTACCCTTTCGAGTACGACAGTTTAGCAAACTGTTGGTTTCAGCCACTCACCCACCTCACCTTTATACTGTTTGCAGCGCTGAAATCATTTCGATTTGGGGTGCAAAGGTACAAAAGTTTTTTAATTAAAATCAACTTTTATATATAATTGTCAATTATTTTGTTTTGGGCTTTGCGATATTATCTCGCATCTCAGTATCGGCTTGAATGTTTTTCATTTTATAATAATCCATAATTCCGAGATTCCCGTTTCTGAAAGCTTCTGCCATTGCCAATGGAATTTGCGCTTCGGCTTCAATAACTTTTGCGCGCGCTTCCTGCGCTTTTGCTTTCATTTCCTGTTCGATTGCTATAGCCATTGCTCGTTTTTCTTCGGCTTTTGCCTGCGCAATATTTTTGTCGGCATTGGCTTGATCCATTTGCAAAACGGCTCCGATATTACGTCCTATGTCAATGTCGGCAATGTCAATAGACAATATTTCAAATGCTGTTCCTGCATCCAAGCCTTTGGCAAGCACAACCTTTGAAATGGAATCCGGATTTTCCAGCACTGCCTTGTGCGACAACGATGAACCTATCGATGATACTATTCCTTCGCCAACACGTGCCAGTACGGTATCTTCGCCTGCACCGCCTACCAGTTGTTTTATGTTTGCTCGAACAGTTACCCGCGCTTTTGTAATAAGTTGAATACCATCTTTTGCCATTGCCGTAACTGGCGGAGTATTAATAACTTTCGGATTTACCGACATTTGCACTGCTTCGAAAACATCGCGTCCTGCCAAATCGATGGCTGATGCCATTTTGAAATCCAAAGAAATATTTGCCTTGTCGGCAGAAATAAGAGCATTGACAACCTTGGGAACATCGCCTTTTGCAAGATAGTGAGCTTCGAGCAAATTTGCATCGAGTTTAAGTCCTGCTTTTGTTCCTGTTATCATTGAACGAACAATCGTTTGCGGCGATACTTTGCGCCAGCGCATCAATACAAGCTGTATCAACGAAATACGTACGCCCGAAAGCATTGCTTGAAACCACAGTCCGATTGGCACAAAATATGCAATCAGCCATATTCCGACAATTGCAACGCCAATCCAAATTAATGTAAATTGTAAACCTGCATCCATAATTTAATAATTTTTACTTTTTTGTTTTTTAATATATTTAATTTTCTTTTTTTTTAACAATCACTTTTGAGTCTTCAAATTTCAAAACAACAATTTTTGCGTTATGTTCAATAAATCCCAGTATGCTTCGCGCTTCCAAATCAACGTTTTTGATACGTACTTTTCCACCAGGTGATAATCGCGTAATAGCAATACCTTCGTCGCCTATCTGTATGTTTTTCAGCGATGGAGAAATATCTACCGTGCTGTCAATGCTTTTTTTCAGCGATAATCGTTGCCATGTTTTTGCGCGAAGTGAAAAATACATTGCTATAATGCACAAAATTATTGCTGAAAAAACGGTAATATGTCCTGTTGTTGCATTAATGTTATATGCAAGAATAATTCCTGTAATAACAGAAGCGCCTCCTGCAATTCCTGCAAAACCAATTCCGGGCAGTATAACAATTTCTGCAACTAAAAGCAAAACGCCCAAAACTATAATTACTATAACTGTTGTCATTTTATTTTGTCTGATTATCTGTTATTACTTCATTAATGTTTATATCTGTTATTTCGTTAGCAACAAGTTTTTCCCGTAAATTCATAGCCTGCTCAAAGGTAGTAAAATTTCCGATACTGTAAACAATTTTTTTTTCGGAATTGATTATTTTTGAAACATCTTTTCCGCCGGCATATTCATTAATCAACTGAATAACTGATTTTTCATTATCAACAGATCCAACGGTTATTCTATAAATTTTATTAACTTCTGTTTTGATTACGGTCTGTTTTTGTTTTGATTCCAAATTTTTCGCTTCGTGCAAGCTTATTGTTTCTCTGTTATTCCACGCCGAAATAAAAATATCTTTAAATCCTATTGTTTGCAACTGTTTCATTGCAGTTTCCGCAGCCGAATATTTTTTAAACAGTCCGATATAGTACCGGCGGTTATTTTTATATAATTCCGTAGTTACGGGACTGCAGTTTTTGAAAAAATCGGGTTCTGCTTTTTTGCCGGCAGGCATGGAAATAATCTGTATTCTGTAAATCAAACCGTCAGGTAATATATAATTGTGCAGCATAATAATTTTTTCGCCGATTGTAAAATTAAACAAGTCTTGTTCGGCAGGTTTGGGGGTTATAACTTTGATATGAGGTGTTAATCTTATGTTGTTGTATGTTTTGTTGAATGTTTCCGAATCGGTTTTTGTTTCCTTTTTTAGCGGATATTCAATATTTACTGTTGATTTAAGTTCATCATTCAGCGCCGGCTGTATTCCTTCCGTTATAAAATCATATTCCGATTTACTGATGTATATGGATAACTGACTGACAATATATTGCATTTCAAACAATTCGTTTTCTTTGTCCAATATTTGTTTTTCAATATTTTGCTGCTCCGTATTTTCGGTATTGTACAGTTTGCCGCGCAGACTGTCCAGCAATTTTTGCGTCTCACCGAATTTACTGTTATAATATTGCGCGGCTTTCAGCATTTTTATATAGTCTTCATTATTTTTCAATTCTTCTATATTTACTTCCATATTTACATTTTCTCTGTTATTTTCAACAGTAACATCAAGAGCGGCTATTTGTTGCAGTTTTTCGTAATTTTCAATCGCCTTGCATTCGGGATTTATAATAATTTCAGTTTTATACACATAAATATTTTCATTGTCGCAATTACGTTTTGAAGCGAAACATGCAAATTCGTTATTATTATCGGGAATGTATAAAAAATCATCATAAGGAGATGATAACGGAAATCCCAGATTTTCGGCTTGTTTCCAAGTTCCCTTTTTTTCGTCAAGAGCGCATTTGAACAAATCAAAGCCGCCCATTCCATAATGTCCGCTGGATGTGAAATAAAGGGTTTTTCCATCTTCGGAAACATAAGGATATATTTCATCAAACTGTGTATTTACAGTTGTTTCAAGCAATTCAGGTTCACTCCACAGAGTGTCGTTAATGCGATGGATTTTATAAATGTCCAAACCGTTTTTACCATATTTGCCATAACTTGAAAAATAAATTACATCTGCATTTTTACTGTTTCGGTGAGGATAAAAAACCAAAGGTAAATCATGTTTTCCGGTATCGGAATCCATTAGCATAGATTTTGCAGCAGGAGCGAAATATCCATTCGTTAAACTGTCGTAACTGTTTATAAAACTGCTAAATTCAACTTTTCGTTTTCCTGTTATTTTAGGCTCGAAAGTATAATTTGCAAGATTGCGTGAATTTTCGCAAAATATAATCTGAAGTCTTGCCGAATCTAAAATATCCGGCGAAGCCGTTTGTGAATTTATTATATTTTCGCAAACAGCGACAGCTTCGGCAAAACGATATTCTCCGTGTAATTGTTTTGCCTGTTTCAATAATTGCAAATGAGCATTTTTTTGCATCCCGTTCAAAGTGTCATCTTGAGCCGGTGCTGAATAACAAAATACTGTAGCAAATATGAGTAACAAATATGTTTTCATTAAAAATCTCCAAAACGTCTGCAAAGTTACTTAATTTTTTGAAAAAAAACTTTAAATAATATTATACTTTTGATTTTATGAATTTTGTTATATTTTACAAATTCAAATTAATGAATACAACTTTTCAATAATTATTTCCTTGACAATGACTCAATTTGTTTGTTGCTATAAAGGTACAAACAAAAACTAGTGTAAAAACACAAGGCTTCACAATTGCAATAAACAATAGATACTTACATGTAAAAATCAACGGATGATTAGGTTATTATAACTTTCTGTCAATTATTTATTTGCAAGAAGCAATTATTTAATAAACATCTTAAGCATCGGCACCTGATTGGGAATATCTCTTACATTAGGGATGTCGTCTATTTTCCATTTATTATTTTCAACAACAAGCACAATATCTGCTGTAAATGTCTGTTCTAAAACCGACACTTTTGTTTTCAGCGTTGCCGTATTTCCGTTTGCCGAAACAGTTTCTTCCAGAATATCATATTTTGCAGTTTGTATTGTGGCGGCAATAATATCTTTTTGAAATTTTTTTTCAGGATTTTCAAATTTCTGTTTTATCATATCAACATAAACAATGTTTCGTTGAGTAATACATTCCTTTACTGCATCGTAATTAAAATTTGAACATGCCGAATAGCACTTGTTCAAAACATCGCCCGGCGTCATTTTTGTATTACCGGTTTGAGACAGGCAATGAAAAGCAATCATTGCAAACAGGATAAAGACTGACAGTTTCTTAAAATTTTTCATATTAAAATCAATAATTAATTATACAAATATAAATAAAATAAACACAAACAGCGCCAACCCGAACGTGGCTGCCAGAACTCCTTTTACTCCTGACATTCGATTTGTTGTCAAAAAAACGTAGAAAGGCAAAAGGTTGGAACAAATCGAAAGGCTTAATATTTTCGGAACAAAATTTATCATATATTTAAATCCCAAATACCTTATTTGGGGCGAATTTGTATATTGAAAATATATTGCAACGCCAAATATAACAAGCGGAAGCAATAAACCTGTCATAAATCCGAGCGATAATTTATCATATTTTTTTTGCATGGCGCCGGTTTTAAAAATTCCACTTTTCCATTTTATCAAGTTCGGCGTAATTTGTCATGTCCAAAGTTTGCGGAACTATTGTTACATAACCTTTGGCAAGCCATGTTTCATCAGTATCGGCGGCGTCAGGTTCTTCGTTTACGTAGTTGCCCGTGAGCCAGTAATAATCCGTGCCTTGCGGGTCGATTCTCTTTTCAAATTCTTCGCGCCATACGCCTTTTGCCTGACGACAAACTTTTATGCCTTTTATTTCGGACTGTCGAAGTTTTGGAAAATTTACATTAAGATAACTGTCGATTCCGAAATTTTCGTTCAAAACCCTGTCGATAATTTTGCGACCAAGCTGAATGCAAGCCGAAAAATCGGCGTTTGGAGTATAGTCGCACAGAGAAAAACCTATCGACCGTGTATGATACATTATACCTTCGGCTGTTGCCGCAAGCGTTCCGGAGTACAGTACGCTTGCCGAAGAGTTTGAGCCGTGATTTATACCCGAAACCAGAAGGTCTGCTTTTTTATCGGGTAATATATGCGAAAATGCAAGTTTTACGCAATCGGTAGGAGTGCCTGTGCAGGCATAAATTTTAAGATTTTTTTCTTCACGTATTTTTTTCAGTCTTATGGGCGCTGTTATGGTTACTGCCTGCGACATTCCGGAATTTACCGACATCGGAGCAAGAACGTAAATTTCGCCGTAAGGCTGCACCATTTCAATAAGCGCCTCAATGCCTTTGGCATTTATGCCATCGTCGTTTGTTACGAATATTCGCAGCTGTTTTTTTGATTTGTAATTCATATCATGTTTTTATTTTCGTATAGTTTATTTTCAATAATATATCTGCCTGTTTCGGGTAAAATAAAGGCGTTCATGTTTTTTCCTTTGTTTAAGTTTTCACGTATAAATGTTGATGAAATTTCGATTACGGGAGCGTTCATAAATTCTGTTTTATATTTGCTGCAAAGTTTTTTTACATCATATTCCAGCCGCGGATATACATATATTTTATAATCGGATAAAATTTTTTGATAATTGCGCCACTGTTCTATGCAATCCAGACTGTCGGCGCCCATTATTATGCAAAATTCGCAGTTGCGATTTTCGGTTTCAAGTTTTTCAAGAGTGTTGATTGTATATGAAGGTTGCGGCAAACGCATTTCGATATCGCAGACTCTTATCGGCAAATTAAGATTTTTTAAGGCTATTTGCGCCATTGCAATACGATGTTTTTCGGCGGCAAGCGAATTTTTTATTTTAAGCGGATTGTGCGGACTTACCACAAACAGCACTTCGGCAAAATTGCCAAATGCAACGGCGTAGTTAGCTATCGCCAAATGACCGATATGTACTGGATTGAATGAACCGAAAAATAAACCAATGCGTTTTTTATTGTGCATAAACATCGTAAAATTAAGTTGCAAATGTAATAAAAATAAGAAATATAACAATGGCCGTACCTGTAAAAATACAAATTTAAACTTGTTTGCAAATTTTTGCTGATTGATAAATAATTCGTAAATTTGCACAAACATTATAATAAAATAAAAAAGAATTTATGAAAAAAATATTATTTTTACACGCTGTATTAATCTTTTTGCTTACAAATAATTATTGTAAAGGACAAAATTTATATCCAAAAGAAAACTCAAACGGCAAATACGGATATGTTGATGAAAACGATGTGTATGTAATTTCTGCAAAATACGATGACGCACGGGAATTTTCGGAAGGGCTTGCCTGCGTGGAAATAAATAAAAAACAAGGATATATTGATAAAACCGGCGCTGTGACAATACAGCCCGAATACGATTTTGCAGGTAATTTTTCGTGCGGGCTTGCCATCGTACGGTTGAACAGGAAGTACGGATTTATCGACAAAACAGGCAGCGAAACAATTCCGCTAATATATGATGAAGTATGGGAATTTTCGGAAGGACTTGCAGCCGTAAAAGCAAACTGGAAATGGGGATTCATTGATGAAAAAGGCATTGTTGCAATTCCTTTTGAATATGACGATGCCGGCAGTTTTTTAGACGGCATTGCCCGCGTAAAATTGAACGGCAAATACGGATTTATCAATAAATCAGGAGACGTGGCAGTTCCATTGAAATACGACAGCGCAGAATATTTTTTTGAAGGGCTTGCCAGAGTGAAATTAAACGACAAATACGGATTTATTGATAAAAAAGGAACAGCGGTGATTCCTTTAAAATATAAAAATGCAAATTCTTTCAGCGAAGACCGTGCATGTATAAACTTAAACGGCAAATGGGGATTTATTAATAAAAAAGGAGTATTGGTAATTCCTGCAATATACGACTGTGCATCCGATTTTTTCGACGGGCTTGCCAGAGTACGCTTAAAAGGCACATTCGGATATGTTGACCGGAATGGAAAATTTTTCTCATTATAAAAATCCAACAATCTGCAGATTAACGAGCCGCTCCTTAATAACCGTACCAACTGTTTATTTTAAATTATCCTGTAACGAAAAACATCTAAAACGGATATTCCAGATGTTTTTTGCATATATTTTCATGTATCTAAAATTAAGGTCTAATGGACAAAAAGCAGGCTGTATTTTTCGACGGATTTTTGTTGTTCCAATATTTAGTTTTAGCTTTGCCTAGTCAAACGAAACGGAAACGAGCAATGCTGTGG
>JAISOH010000108.1 GCA_031275825.1 Prevotellaceae bacterium
CGATAGTGGTTTATGCAGCAAATAAGCATGATAGCAAAGCGACATTTGAGGTAATTGAATCGTTGGAATATCGTTTTGAGAGAATGAAAAAAATATATGCAGTGGAGGCTATCGTGAGAATTTGCTGAAAATGAGATGAAAAAATTTGGTTAAGATATGGAAATTATATTGTGCAGCGATAAATCAACAGAATTCAAGCCTTTGCCAAAACGATGGATTGTTGAAAGAACTTTTGCATGGTTACAGAATTTCAGACGTTTGGCTAAAGACTTTGAATATAAAGAAAGCAGACTCAAGCGTTGCCATGATACAACTCTCCTTTATCAAAATTATGCTCAATAAAATAATTGCTGCATGAAACTTAAACAGATTCTGAATATTTTCGATTAACAAATATCAATTTCTGATTGATAATTATTATCTTTGCCTGCAAAAATTTTAATTATGGAAAATAAAATTACAACATTATTCAAAATAAAATATCCTGTAATTCAGGGAGGAATGGTTTGGTGCAGCGGCTGGCGGTTAGTGTCGGCAGTGAGCAATGCAGGCGGTTTGGGTTTGCTTGGTGCAGGCTCAATGCATCCTGAAATTTTGCGCGAACATATACAAAAAACAAAGCAGGCAACCGATAAACCTTTTGGAGTAAATGTTCCCTTACTCTATCCCGACATCGACGAATTGATGAAAATTATTGTTGATGAAGAAATAAAAATTGTTTTTACATCGGCAGGAAACCCTAAAACATGGACAAAATTTTTAAAAGATAAAGGCATAATGGTTGCCCATGTAGTATCAAGCTCAAAATTTGCAAAAAAATGCGAAGAAGCAGGAGTTGATGCTGTTGTAGCCGAAGGCTTTGAAGCAGGCGGACATAACGGACGCGAAGAAACTACAACGTTTACGCTTATTCCGCAGGTACGTAAGGCAATATCGCTACCGCTTATCGCCGCAGGAGGAATTGCCACCGGAAATGCAATGCTTGCCGCTGTAATTCTCGGAGCGGATGGAGTGCAGATAGGAACGCGTTTTGCAATGAGCAATGAAAGTTCTGCAAGCGCTGAATTTAAAAATTTGTGCTGTACCTTGAATGAAGGTGATACAATGCTTTGTTTGAAAAAAATATCGCCTGCACGAATGATAAAAAACAAATTATACAGTCGTATTGAAGAAGCCGAAGCACGCGGAGCAAGCGCAGATGAATTAAAAGAAATTCTTGGTCGCGCTCGCACAAAAAAAGGAATATTTGAAGGTGATATGAACGAAGGCGAATTGGAAATAGGACAAATAGTTTCACATCTGAAAAAAATAATTTCGGCAAAAGATATCGTTGATGAAATTGTAAGCGAATTTAACGAAACGGCAAACAATATAAAAGGAATAAGATTATAAATCCTTGATTAAGCAGATAATACCGGTAAACAATACTTTTCGGACAAAATATTCGCCGATTTTTTTGCAGCGATATCAGGAAAATAATATTAAACAAAATTAATTGTTGTTTATCCCGCTGTTTACCGTTATTGTTGTATATTTGCAATCCAAAAAAAATGAATATGAAACACTTTGATTTAATAATTAAAGCATGCCTTGTTATACTTTTATATATTTTTTCAATATATGGATTTTCGCAAGAAATGCAAAACAATAAAAGCCTGATATCCGTTATAGGTACAGGCGATATAATGCTTGGTTCAAATTATCCGTCAGATGCAAATCTGCCTGTCAATGACGGTCGTGAATTATTGAGCAATGTTAAAAATATTTTAAAAGATGCCGATATTACTTTCGGAAATCTTGAAGGATGTTTTCTCGATAAGGGCGGCTATCCGAAGTCATGTAAAAGTAAATGCTATTTTTTCAGGATGCCCGACAGATATGTAAATTATCTGGTTGATGCAGGTTATAACTTAATAAATATTGCCAATAATCACATGGGCGATTTTGGCGCTCCCGGACGCGAAAACACTGTGAAAGTTTTACGCGAAGCAGGTTTGAATTATGCAGGTTTGGAAAATGTTTGCGAAACATCCATTTTTGAAATAGACGGAATTAAATATGGATTCTGTGGTTTTGCGCCAAATGCCGGAACTGTAAAAATCACAAATATGGAAAATGCAAAAAAAACAGTATCTTACTTAAAGTCAAAATGTAATATAGTTATAGTCTCGTTTCATGGCGGAGCCGAAGGAAAAGAAAACAGCAGAGTAACACGAAAAACAGAAAAATACCTTGGTGAAAATAGAGGAAACGTTTATGAATTTGCTCATGCGGTGATTGACGCCGGAGCAGATATTGTTTTCGGGCATGGTCCGCATGTTGTGCGTGCCGCAGAACTGTACAGGGACAGATTTATTATTTACAGCATGGGAAATTTTTGCACGGCAGGCAGTTTCAATATCAACGGTACAAGCGGTTATGCTCCGATTGTTAAAGTATTTGTCGATAAAGATGGAAAATTTGTTAAAGGACAAATATTTTCATTTATCCAAAAAGATAAAACAGGTCCTGTGCCCGACATGAATAATAATGCCTCCAAAGAAATAAAACGCCTCACCGAACTGGATTTTCCTCAAACAGATTTAATTATTTCAGACGAAGGACTTATAGAACGAAAAAACAAAATGACTGTATTTTCCGAAAATTTGGAATATCGGCAGAATTATTTGCAAACAAACATATCCGACAGTGTTGTTAGTAAGAATATTATTGATTTTTCAAAACAGTTTTAGGTATTCCTTACCGTTTGGGTTCAAAAGGCGTTAAATCATTTGACTGTTCGGGATTTACATCGTTTGTTTTTGGTTATTTCGGGTATAAAATAGGCGTAAATTGCATATCGCAAGTACAGCAAGGCATGAAAGTTATGCTGGATGAACTGCAAACAGGCGACCTGGTTTTTTTAAGGACGCAACGAGAAATCAAACAAAACAGGTCATGTGGGAATTGTAATATCTTAAATTGGAGAAATTTGGTTAATAACGATGCAAAAAAATAACAACAAATATTTGTGAATCAAAAAAAAGTATTATCTTTGCATCGTAATAATAAGTTATTAACTATGTCATATAT
>JAISOH010000164.1 GCA_031275825.1 Prevotellaceae bacterium
GACCTCAAATGGCAGCATATTGCCGAAGCCATTCACTACCGAAGTTTAGACCGCGAAGGCTGGGCAGGATAAACAGAGGCTGTATTAAAACTCCGGTTTCGCCATTGCGAGGAATGAAATGACGAAGCAAACCAGAAAAATTGTTAATGAAAATAATCATAAAGAATACTGGATTGTTTCACTGCTGCGCAGTTCGCAATGACGGACAAAACAAGGGCTACGCCCTGCAAACGGGACAAATTAAACTGACAAAGCCCTGTAAGAGCGAAAGCAAAACGTCATTGCGAGGAATGAAATGACGAAGCAAACCAGAGAAATTGTTAATGAAAATAATCATAAAGAATACTGGATTGCTTCACTGCTACGCAGTTCGCAATGACGGACAAAACAAGGGCGAAGCAAAACGTCATTGCGAGCAGAGCGAAAGACGTTACAGAGAACGTTTGTTAACTATATAAGGTAGAAATAAGGTTTTTCATCGTCAATTATTTTTGTCATTATTCAGGCAATTTTTTCAAGAATAATTTTGTGAATTTTCCTCTAAATGCGTACAGACTGTTAAAGATTTTTCCGCAAAATATTCCGAAAACAGCGCCGCAAAGCACATCGCCAAAAAAATGCACGCCAAGATAAATACGCGAGTAACTATAAACAAATGCCCATAAAAAAATTAATATTGAAATATGTCTTTTGCGTAAACTTGCATGAACAAATGTTGCTATAGTGAAACCTGTTGCCGCATGAGATGATAGAAAACTAAACGATTCGGCAGTGTATTTTCTTACAATATGCAACATGCCCTGCAATTCTGCCGTGTTGCAGGGACGCAGACGAGCAACGCACGGTTTTATAAAAACAGATATAACAAGGCTGACGGCGATTAATGCAAATGCCAAGAACAAAATATATTGCCACCATTGTTTTTTCTTAACAGCAACAAAGGCAAAGACAAGAATTGCATACACCATGCAGGCACAGTACCACTGAGTTATGTTAAACATCAAAAAATCAAGTATTCCGCAATGTAAGTTATTTATGAAAAGACTTGTTTTTATATCAATATTTTCGATGAACTCAAGCATTTTTTAACAGTTTTGAAATTAACGGGAAACTGATAACTTAAGACAGTTCCAATACTATTTATTTAATTCATTCCACAGCAAGTCTTTGAGTTTGTTGATGCCTTTATTTGCAAGCGATGAAATAAATATGCACGGAATATCGGGTAAATTTTCCCTTAATCCGGACATAAGTTCTTCGTCAAGCATGTCGCTTTTTGTTATTGCAAGCGCCCGTTTTTTATCAAGCAATTCGGGATTATACTGTTTCAGTTCGTTAATCAAGATTTTAAATTCATTATTAATATCATTGCTGTCGGCAGGAATCATAAATAGCAGCATGGAATTGCGTTCAATATGTCGAAGAAATCGCAAACCAAGCCCTTTGCCTTCATGCGCTCCTTCAATAATTCCGGGAATATCGGCTACAACAAATGATTTTCCGTCTCGATACGGCACTATTCCCAAATTTGGTTCGAGGGTTGTAAAGGCATAGTCGGCAATTTTGGGTTTTGCTGCCGATATTACCGACAGCAAGGTTGATTTTCCGGCGTTTGGAAATCCAACCAAACCGACATCTGCCAAAAGTTTAAGTTCAAGAATATACCATCCTTCTTCGCCTGTTTCGCCCGGTTGCGCATATCGCGGAGTTTGGTTGGTAGCCGATTTGAAAAAAGCGTTTCCCATTCCGCCACGTCCGCCTTCAAGTAAGATTTTTTGTTCGCCATCTTCGGTAATTTCGCATAAGGTTTCTAATGTTTCCGCATGTTTTGCAACAGTTCCAAGCGGGACGTCAATAATCATATCTTTTCCGTTTGCACCTGTACTCAAAGCGCCGCTTCCGTTTTCGCCGTTTTCGGCAAAAACGTGCCGTTGAAAACGCAAATGTATTAATGTCCAGTATTGTTTGTTTCCTCGCAGAATGATGTTTCCGCCGTTTCCGCCGTTTCCGCCGTCAGGACCGCCTTTGGCTACGTATTTTTCGCGATGCAAATGCACCGAACCGCTACCGCCGTTACCTGAACGTAAAAACATTTTCACATAATCTACAAAATTGGATTGTGGCATATATAATCGCTGATTATAAATTACTTAATATTTGTTTCGCATTTTCGTTAGCGGGATTAAGTTCAAGCGATTTTTCATAAAATTTCTTTGCCTGTTTTTTATCGCCTGCTTTTAAATATGCTTCTCCCAAACTGTCATAAACATTGGAAGATTCGGGATATGCATCCACATTCATTTGAAATAATTTGACAGCCTGCCCGTAATCGTTCTCATATAAATAATCATATCCCAACATGTTCATTTTGTTTTCCGAAAACATTTGTTTGTCGGCATTATTTTTTTTGAATGCAAGATACTGTTTATATGCTTTGTCTGCGCCTTCTTTTTTAACAAGGGCAAAGAATTGCGTTTCACGGTTGAATAGTTCTTCCTGCGGAACTGTTATTTTCATTGTTTGAGTTTTCCATGCATCAATTTTTTCACTCGGCACGGGTTTTAAGGAATCAACAAAATTTTTAAGTGTTGAAAAGAATAAATCAGGTTCTTCACTGTAAGTATTATGACCTGATTTTTCGAATAATACAAATTGCGCACAGGGATGATTTTCTTTAAAAACAGCGGATTTTTCCGCACTCCATGTTAAATCCCATTTTCCTTCGCATATTAATGTCGGTATCGGATTATTGTCGAAAACATGTTGAAAATCATAACCGCTGTAACTTGCAGACATAATGGAATTAAAATTTGTATCATGCACCCATTCGTATAATGCGCTGCGAATTATTTCTTCTTTTGCGGGTTTATAAAAATTCTGCCGTTTCCAGTCTCCGTTGAGTTCCTTATTGTACAATAACTGAATCAAATTTATTTTATTTTCATTGTACAGTGCGTATATTTCACTGATACGCTGCTTTTCGTCTTCGCTTATGAACTGTCCCTGCCGCGACTGATAGATTGCGTCATTGTGAAGAAGAGTAGATGCGCTCATTAATACCAGTCCTGCAACATGTTCGGGATAGGCAACCGTATAATATTGAGCCAAAGCGCCGCCGTATGAATAACCGCCTACTATCCATTGTTCAATGCCGAGTTTTATTCTCAGTTTTTCCAAATCATCAATCGCCTGCCTTAAAGTATATCCATCGCCTGCAATATAGTCCGACCGACCGCATCCGCGCTGGTCGTAATAAATTACCTGCATAAATTCTTCGGCGCGGTTGAACCACGGATGAAAATAATGATGTGTTCCTCCCGGACCTCCGTTAATAAGAACTAAGGGTATTCCTTTGCCTGCAACTTCGCAGTACAGTTTACAGTCGCCAATATCTATCATTTGCCCTTTCATGCCTAATTCATCGCACAGTCTGGGCAAACTGTCTATTTTTAAATAAATACTGTCTTCAATATGAGAAATATTGTCTAAAACCGACTCTTTTACGGTTTCCTTTTGCCTGCATGACTGCATCAATATTGCACCGGTAGCCAGCCCAATAAGCATTAGCTGTATAGAAACTGCTTTTAATTTTCTTTTCATCTTTATTATTTAGTTTAATTTATGTTTATTCTTCCATCAATTTACAAATTTTCTCAAAAATATCTTCAATATTCCCTGTTCCGTCAACTGATTTGAACTTTTTTTGCTGTTTGTAATAATCGGCAAGTATTGCTGTTTGCCTGTTATATGTATCAATACGGTTTTTTATTATATCTATGTCCCGGTCGTCGCTGCGTTGCGATATTTTTCCACGTTCGAGAATACGTTTTATAATTTCTTCATCATGCACATCAATAGCTATCATCATTGCTATTTCCTGTTTTTCATCGTTCATTATTTCATCAAGTTTGCGGGCTTGAGCAAGCGTTCGCGGAAATCCGTCAAAAATAATTCCCGTATTGTCTTTCATGTTTTTTATAAGCAAGCGCACCATTTCGGCAACAATTTCGTCTGGAACAAGCTGTCCGCTGTCAATAATTTTTTTTGCTTTCAATCCGATTTCGGTTGCCCGTTTTATTTCATCGCGAAGCATATCGCCTGTAGATAAATGCGTAAATTTATATTTGTCAACCAGTAATTGCGCCTGTGTGCCTTTTCCCGCGCCGGGAGGTCCAAAAAGTAATATATGTTTCATTGTTTATTCTATGATTTTATAAATATCTTTTAAATTTCGTCCAAGTTCATTATAATCCAAGCCGAATCCGACAATAAAATCGTTTGGAATTTCCATTGCTACATAATCCAAAACCAGCGGTTCTTTATAAACATTCGGCTTCAAAAGCATGGTTGCAATTTTTATTTGTTTGGGATTATGATTTGCGGTAAGCATTTGATAAAGTTTTACGATAGTGCTGCCTGTATCAACAATATCTTCTACCAAAATTACCGTTCGTCCATCGATATCGGCGTTCAAGCCAAGCGCTACACAAAATTCTCCCGTTGATTCCGTGCCTTCGTATGATGATACTCGCACAAAAGTAAGTTCGCAGTCAAAATCAAGATTTTTCATCAAATCTGCCAGAAACATAAACGAGCCGTTAAGTACACCAATAATCAGCGGAATATGCTCACCTGCCATGTCGGCATTAATTTTTTGCGCAAGTGCTGCTATCGACCTGTTGATGGTTTCGTAATTTATGTATTTTTTAAACTTTTTATCTCCAAGAGTTATCGTATCCATATCAAAAAAATATATAATGTTTTGTAATTAACTACGAAAATAATACTATTTTTGCTATCTGTAATAAAAAGTCCAAATAAAATCGAAATCGGCAACGTTGGTGCTGTTTGTAAAAAACGTTTTAATTACAATGGATACAGGCTGTTTTTGAGTTTTTTCGGATTAAATGAAAAATATTAAATAATTAACAAAATAATATATTATGCAACCAATTGTCAGTATCATCATGGGCAGTACATCAGATATGCCGATAATGCAAGATGCCGCCGAATTTTTAAACGAGATGCAAATTCCATTCGAAATTAATGCTCTGTCGGCTCATCGTGTTCCCGAAGCTGTATCAAAATTTGCAAAAAATGCAAGAACGCGCGGGATACAGGTTATAATTGCAGCTGCAGGCGGCGCCGCTCACCTGCCCGGAGTAATAGCATCTTTTACAACTTTGCCTGTAATCGGAGTTCCGATAAAATCAAGCAATTCGATAGAAGGACTGGATTCAATTCTTTCGATTTTACAAATGCCTGCCGGTATTCCTGTTGCTACAGTAGCGCTTGATGGCGCAAAAAATGCGGCAATTCTGGCTGCGCAAATTTTATCGCTTGCCGATGATAATATTGCAAAAAAAATCGAAAATTTTAAAACAGACCTGGCAAATAAAATTACAAAAGCAAACATAGATATGGCGAATATAAAATTTGAATACAAAATTAATTAAACACGTAAATATCTGAAATATAAACATTTTGAAATCGATTGTTGTTTTAAAATAAGCCTTTTCTTTATTTTAATTTACACTAAACTTCAAATAAAAAAACAAAAAGTTGTACGAATACAAAAAAAAATGTACATTTGTTATCTTATTTTGAATAACATATTAAATAATGGAGCATAATAAATATGCCGAAATCTCGCTTGCAGGCGAATTGAAAAAATATTTTGGATTCGATTCATTCAAAGGAAATCAGGAAGATATTATCCGCAACGTTTTGAATGGCAATGATACTTTTGTGCTAATGCCTACGGGAGGCGGAAAATCGCTGTGCTATCAGTTGCCTGCCTTGATAATGGATGGCACATGCATAATAGTATCGCCGCTTATTGCATTAATGAAAAATCAAGTTGATTCCATACGCGGATTCAGCATTGATGAAGGTATTGCCCACTTTCTTAATTCATCTCTTAACCGCGCTCAAATTATAACCGTAAAACAAAATGTAATGGAAGGACGTACAAAAATGCTGTACGTAGCCCCCGAATCGCTTACAAAAGAAGAAAATGTTCAATTTTTGAAACAAATAAAAATATCGTTTTATGCAATCGATGAAGCGCACTGCATATCGGAATGGGGACATGACTTTCGTCCCGAATACAGACGGATACGTTCAATAGTAAACGAAATAGGACAGGCGCCCATAATTACGCTTACGGCAACAGCAACGCCGAAAGTGCAAAACGATATTCAAAAAAACCTGGGAATGATGAATGCAAATGTTTTCAAATCATCATTTAACCGCCCTAATCTGTATTACGAAATCCGTCCGAAAATAAATGCAGTAAAAGAAATTATCAGATATATAAAAAACAATGAAGGCAAATCCGGAATAATTTATTGCCTTAGCCGAAAACGAGTTGAAGATGTTGCTGAAATATTGAAAATAAACGGTATAAAAGCCCTGGCATATCATGCAGGAATGGATTCGGCAACACGCTCCGAAAATCAGGATAAATTTTTGATGGAAGAAGTTGATGTTATTGTAGCAACCATTGCATTCGGAATGGGAATAGACAAGCCGGACGTACGTTTTGTTATTCATTTTGACATACCCAAAAGTCTCGAAGGCTATTATCAGGAAACAGGCAGAGGCGGACGCGATATGGGCGAAGGACAATGTATAACTTTTTACAGTTACAAAGACATTCAACGCCTCGAAAAATTCATGCAGGGCAAGCCGGTAGCCGAACAGGAAATAGGAAAACAGTTACTGTCCGAAATGGTAGCCTATGCAGAATCGGCAGTATGCCGCAGGAAAACACTTCTCAATTATTTCGGCGAAGAATATGAAGAACCAAATTGCGGCAACTGCGACAATTGCCTGCATCCGAAAGAAAAATTTGAAGGCAGGGAAGATATGCTACTCGTGCTTGAATTAATATTAAAAGTAAAAGAAAAATTCAAAGCCGAACACATTATAAATATCATTTGCGGCGAAAGAGATTCAATGACAAAATCGTATAAACATGAAGAACTTGAGGAATTTGGAATAGGCAGAGATCAAAGTCAGCACTATTGGAATGCAATTATTCGACAAGGACTTATTCTTCATTTTATTGACAAGGAAATCGAAAATTACGGTCTGCTCAGCATTGGCAAAAAAGGACATGAATTTTTGAAAAAGCCTTATTCCCTGATGCTTATGCTCGACCATGAATATGCCGAAAACGACGAAGATGATTTGTTAAGCACAAGAAACGGCAGCGGCGGCGCTGCCGACGAAGAATTGTTTGCAATGCTTAAAGATTTGAGAAAATCCATTTCAAAAAAATTAAACCTCCCACCCTTTGTACTTTTCCACGACACATCGCTTGAGGATATGGCAACGCAATATCCCATAACTATCGACGAACTTAAAAACTGCCAGGGCGTAGGTGAAGGCAAAGCAAAAAAATACGGAAACGAATTTGTTGAACTTATAGGAAAATACGTTGAAGAAAAAGAAATAGAACGACCTTTGGATATGATTGTTAAATCTATGGGATACAAATCGGGAGCAAAGGTTTTTGTAATACAAAGCATCGACCATAAACTACCGCTTGATGAAATCGCTCATGCAAAAAATATTGAAATGGATGAATTGCTTGGCGAAATAGAAGCCATAGTAAATTCAGGAACAAAACTTAATATTGATTATTATATTGATTATACTGTTGACGACGACAAACGCGATGATATTTATAATTATTTTCGCAATGAAGCCGTATCCGACTCGCTTGAAGATGCAATTAATGAACTTGGCGGCGATTATACCGAAGAAGAAATACGCCTGATAAGAATCAAATTCTTGTCGGAATTTAATTAAATATTGATGATATACGTACGCCCGAAAAAATCGCTTGGACAACATTTTTTGCACGACAGGCAGATTGCAGAACGCATAGTTCAAAGCATTGGAAATAACACAAAATCATTACTCGAAATCGGCGCCGGAACAGGCATTCTGACCGAATTTCTGCTCAAAAAACACATCGATTTCAAAACCATAGAAATTGACAGAGAATCAATAAGATTTTTGCAAAATAATTTTCCCGATATTAAAAACAAACTTATCGAAGGCGACTTTCTGAAACTGAACCTGCATGACATATTCAACAAACCTTTCGGCATTATCGGAAATTTGCCTTACAACATTTCATCGCAAATATTTTTTAAGATTCTTGACGAAAAAAATTACATCCCCGAAGCGGTTTGCATGATACAGAAAGAAGTTGCAGAACGAATAGCCGAAAAACCCGGTTCAAAAACTTACGGAATATTAAGCGTACTGATTCAGGCATTTTACGATGTTGAATATCTTTTTACGGTTCACGAAAACGCATTTACGCCTCCGCCAAAAGTAAAATCGGCAGTAATTCGTCTTAACAGAAATTCGGTTCTGCAATTAAATTGTGATGAAACGCTTTTTAAAAAAACAGTAAAAGCAACATTCAACCAGCGGCGAAAAACTATCCGAAATTCGTTAAAGTTAATTACAGGAGATAAAATAATTACCGAAAACAGGTTTTTACCGCAGCGTCCCGAAATGTTAGGCGTATCGGATTTTGTAGAACTTACAAATTTCGTTGAAAATTTGTTGAATAAACATTAAACGGATAATTCTTATAAAAATTTAAAACGATTGTATTCACGTTGTCATTCTTCGCGAAGTCCGTTATAAAAATCCAAAATCTTTTTACGGAATACGTAATCGTATTTTGCCTGCGCCATATTTGCCGATGCTTTCATTAAATTATTGCTTGCTTCATTAAATTCATAAGTTGTAGAACGTCCGTTTTCAAATTTTTCTTTTGCAAATTCGCAGGCTTTTTTTGCCGATTCCAGAGCAATTTCCGCAGCTTTGTATTTTTCTTTCGCTCCCGTTGCATTATAATATGCCTGCTGAATTTCCTTGTAAAGATTTTTCTTTGTGTTTTCGAGTTGCAATTCCTGATTTTTTACGCTCAATTTTGCGGCGCGTATATTGTTGCGGGTTTCAAACCGGTTGAAAACAGGTATGTTCAAAGAAAATCCCAGATATTTACTTTCATTGTTTTTCAATTGCTGTGCAAGAGACGAATTGACGAAGCCGTTAATTTTATAATAATTATTGCTGTAACCTGCGCCAAACGATAATTGCGGATAATATGCGCTTTTTGCTGTTTTCACTGTTTTTTCGCTGCTTGCCAAACGGTATTCTTCGGCTCGGATTGACGCTCGTGTTGTTAAAGCGTTGGCGTATGTCTGTTCGGGATTTGAAGGTAAAAGAAAGTCTGCATCAATATTCGGAGTTTCAACATCAAAACCTTCGGGAGATGGAAGTTCAAGTAATTGAGAAAGATTAAGAACGGATAACTGCAAATCGTTTTTTGCCTGAACAACAGCAAATTCATCATTTGCCATTTGCGATTTCACTTCATACGCCTGCGCTTCGGATGCTTTTCCAAGTTTATACAACTCTTCAATTCTTTCAACCTGTTGAGCGCTCAGCGTTTGCTGATTTTTTGCTATTTCAAGAAGTTCTTTGTTGTACAGTATTTGTAAATATGCGGAAATCACAGATAATTCAATATCTTCCTTTGCCTTTTCCAGATCGGCTGTTGCTGCCTGCAAGTCAAATCTGGCTGCGGCGATGCTGTTGGGAATTTGAAATCCTGTAAACAGCGGAACTGTTGTTGAAACCGACAATGATGTTGAACTTGAATTTGAACTTTGGTATGAATTGTCAACAAGCGAGGGTCCGCGTCCGAACGAAAATCTTTGATCCATATTTGCCGAAAGGTTTGGCAGCCGCTGATTTTTTGCCGTATTCAATTTTATTTCCTGATTCTGTTGCGAAACCTGTTGCATTTTGACAGTAATGCTGTGTTCTTTTGCATATCTTATACATTCCTGCAATGTCCACTGTTTTTGCGCGTTTGCAGTTGAATATGCAAATGTGAACAATATTATCAGTATTTTTATTTTCATGTTCATTTTTTTATTATTTATATTTTAATTTTTAAATTATATTCGACCTGCCTGAAAGGTATATACATTTTACTTAAAAAGTATATATCTTTTGTCTAAAATGTATATACGTTTTATATGAAAGGTATATACATTTCATAATTAAAACATTTTACTGCTTGTTTGAAACCGCGTTTCCTCGAATTTTGTCATCTGCTGTCAATCCTTTTTTAATTTCAATATTTACTCCATCCGACAGTCCTACTTCAACAAAATGTTTTTCAAATACCTGTTCAGGTTTTTCCGATTTCAAAATATATACAAAAGTAGAATCATTAGCAAATTCAACAGTATTTTCGGGAACGGAAAGAACGCTGTCAACCGTAGCCAGAATTATTTCTCCGTTTGCGCTGTATCCTGCGCGAATAAATATATTTTCCTGCATTTTTGTCGCTGCCTTTATTTCAAACTGATTTGCTCCGCCGGTTGATTCTACGCCTTTCGGAGAAATATATTCGAGAATGGCGTCTAATTTCACATCCTGCAATGCGCCTATGGTAAGAGTCATCAACATTCCTTCTTTTATGCGTCCTACTTCCGTTTCGTCAACATTGCCGATAAAAATCATATCGTTCATGTTTGCGATGGTTGCAATAGTTGTTCCATCGTTGAAAGTGTTTGACTGTATAACCGAGTTTCCGACTTTTACGGGAACATCCAGCACCAGACCGCTGATTGTGGAACGAATAAGCGTGCTGCTGTACTGTGCCGTGCGTTCCGAAATTCCTTCCTTTATAATTTGCAGGGCGTCTTGAGATGTTTCATAATTTTCTTTTGCCGTTTTATAGGCTGTTTCCGCTTTTTCGTATTCTTCTTTTGTTACGATTCCTTTTTCAAACAGTTTCTTTTGCCGTTCAAATTCCTGATTTGCCTGCGTCAAATCTATCTCGGTGGTGCGCAGGCGCGATTCTGCATTGTTGAGCGAAGCCACATCGGGAATAACTTTTACCTTTGCTATTACTTCGCCTGCGCTTACTTTTTGTCCTGCTTCCTTATAAACTTCGGATACAATTCCCGATATTTGCGGTTTGATTAAAATTTCATCGCGAGGCGAGATTTTGCCTGTTATAATCGTAGATTTTTTAATCGATTCTTTTTTAGGCGCTACCGTTTCGTAAACAACTTTTTTTGGTTTTGATTTTGTATAGAGAAAATAAAATGTCCAACCAACAAGGAAAACAAGTATTCCGATAAAGATAAATTTCAGTATTCTTTTCATTTCTGTAATTTTAAGATTTATATGTTTTTGTAATTATTTTCATTTATAAATTATTCTTCCGACAAGGCTTCTATAGGTTTTATTTTCATGGCGCGAAAAGCCGGACCAAGCCCTGCAAGCGTGCCTAAAATTATTATGATAAGAGCAGCCACAACAGATGTAACAAAACTTATTTGAAAAACAGATGTTCCGTTTCCGCCGGCATCCAGTCCAACATCAACCATTTGCAGTATCAGCACGGCAAACGATATTCCCAAAAATCCTGCGATGGCTGTAATGGCAAAACTTTCGCTCATAATTTGCGTCATTATTGACGATGGTTTTGCTCCTATAGCGCGGCGTATTCCTATTTCCTGCGTGCGTTCGCGAACTGTTACCATCATAATGTTGCTTACGCCTATAATTCCTGCAAACAGCGTTCCGAATCCTACAATCCATGCAAGAATATTTACGCCGAGCAGCAAAAAACCTATCTGCTGAAAACGGGCTTCTATGTTAAATGAATTTATTGCCTGTTTGTCATAAGGCGCAATATCGTGATTGGCTTTCAGTATGGTTTCCGTCTGTTCCTGAAGTTCGCTTACGGCAACATGTGGTTTTGCCATAATGACAAACATGTCAACATTTTCTCCGTAGTTATACAGTTTTTGCATTACCGTAAACGGAATTGTAATCGTTTCGCGTGTGTCTCCACTGATATTCATATCTTCGTTTCCATCGCCTACGCCTACAACTTTATAATAAATTCCATCAACACGAATATCATGTCCTGTCGGGTCTTCGCCGCGGTTAAAAAGAGTTTCGTAAACACGTGAACCTATTACGCACACTTTTCGATGTTCCTGCAAATCTATATCATTCAAATATCTTCCGAATTTTATTTTGTGAATATAGACTTTGTTAAAGTTAGGATATGTTCCCTGAACCGAAAATGTTCCTTTTTTTTCGCCACGCACAGCATTGTCGGTTGTTGGCGACCATGGCATAATTATCGGTGATATTTCTTCAATGTCTTTGACATTAGATTTTATTATTTTAATATCTCTGTTGCTTATTGTCCACCATCTGCCTTTTCTGAATCCTTTGTATGCTTCGCTTGTGCGTCCGTTCCATATATAGCATGAATTGGTTGTAATGCCTTCGATTTGTCCCGAAATAAGATTTCCCAAACCATTGCCTCCGCCTATCAGAACTATAAGCATAAAAATTCCCCAAAATACGCCGAAAGCGGTAAGAAAACTTCGCAGTTTATTGCGGCTTATTGTTATAAATATTTCGTGCCAGCGGTCTAAATCAAACATAATTTTATTTGTTGTTAAGAGCTTCTATTGTTTTTATTCTTACTGCTTTTAATGCGGGAAAAAATCCGGCAACGGTTCCTGCAATTATAAGTAATAATGTTGCCTGTACTGCAACATTTATATCGACAGTAGGATTCAGGAAAGCGTTAAATGAATTTCTGCCTGCTTGCTCGGGTTGAAAAAACTGTGATGCAAATTCGGTTATTCCAACGCCGCAAACAAGTCCTATATATCCGAAAATTGTTGTTACAAATATTGATTCTGCTATAACAAGTTTAAGAATACTCAGCGGCGATGCGCCTATTGATTTGCGAATTCCAAATTCGCGCGTGCGTTCGCGAACGGTGATAAGCATAATATTGCTAACTCCGACAATTCCCGAAAGCAGCGTAAAAATTCCTATTATCCACACTGCAATGTTTATAAATTTTGATACGTTTGCCATTTCCAAATAACCTTCAAAACGGTTCCAGTACCATATTGCATTGTCGTCTTCAGGCGAAACCTGATGCACCTGCGCAATCCGTTTACGATAACTGCTCATAAATTCATCGTTTGTTTCCTTGTCGTAGATGTTTTCGTTAAGAGTAAAGGCAAAATTTGAAAGATTTATTCCTCTGTTGTAAATAATTTGCGCCGTTGATATTGGAATATATGAAGTTGTTACATCCTGACGGTTTTCGATATAATAAACGCCAACTACGGTATATATTATTCCGCTTACGTTTACCGTTTTTCCGATGGCTGATTCGTTTTTAAACAGAATTTCTTTTGCCCGCTGCGATATTACTATTACTTTTCGGTTTTCGCGAATATCCAGATCGTTGATAAAACGTCCGTTTCCCTGTGTTATTTTTGCGCCGTCAATAATTATTCTTTTCGGATTTACACCGGACATGCTTGACGAAAGATATTCGGCGCCGTTGCTTATGTTTTTCGATCCCAGATTGATATTGCCGATAACAAAATTTATATAGTTGCCATATTCGGCAGATGTTAATTTTACATCTCTGTTGTCAAGATTTACTCGGCGTCCCGACTGAAATCCCGCATAAGGAATGTTTGTTCGCCAGCTCGAAACCTGAACAACGTTCATCAGTCTGTCGCCAAAGTTTGAACTGAAGCCGTTTTTTAATCCGTTGCCCGAACCAAGCAAAACAATGAGCATGAAAATTCCCCATGCAACGGCAAAACCGGTGAGAAAAGTTCTCATTTTGTTTCGGCGAATGGTATTTAATATTTCATATAAAATGCTAATCATATTTACTTGATATTTTGTATTCCGAAAGAAGAAAAGTTATGTTCTGAATTGTCTTCTACGCTTTCGATGATTCCGTCTTTTAACCGTATGATTTTGTTTGTTTGATTTGCAACTCCCGATTCATGCGTTACAATAATCATTGTCATGCCTGTTTCGTTTACTTTTTTGAGAACATCAAGTACTTCGGCTGAAGTTTTGCTGTCCAATGCACCCGTAGGTTCGTCGGCAAGAATGATTTGCGGTTTTGAAATCAATGCACGCGCTATTGCCACACGCTGTTTCTGTCCGCCCGAAAGCTCGTTTGGCATGTGATATGCCCATTCTTTCAAACCTAATTTGTCAAGATATTCAAGCGCTGTTTTGTTACGGGTTTTTCTGCCTGTTTTTTGATAATACAAAGGAAGTGCAACGTTTTCCATCGCATTTTTAAACGAAATCAGATTAAATGATTGAAAAACGAATCCTATCAGTTTGTTGCGAAAATATGCCGCCCGTGTTTCGCTTAAATTTTTTATCAATACATCGTTCAAATAATATTCGCCTGTATCATAATTGTCAAGAATACCAAGAATATTCAACAATGTTGATTTTCCGGAACCTGAAGATCCCATTATGGAAACAAATTCTCCCCTGTTTATTTCAATATCAATTCCTTTGAGTACATGCAAGGGCGCTCCGTTATAATATGTTTTGTTTATATTTTTAAGTTTTATTATTTTTGGCATTCCGAATGTAGTTTTAGTTTCTTAAATAACATTTGTTAAATATTTATGTTTTAAAATTAATTTGCTGTCTGTTTGTTATTTGTATTTTAACGCAAAACTAATATATTTTTCCGTATACTTTGCAATGCACAGTATTAAACATTTTGTTAAATAATACTAATTTGCTTGTAATCAATAAAATGTTTATTTTTTTATTTGTGGTTTTTGCCAAAAATATTCGGGACTGTGTATAATAATTTGTTTTTTGTTTGTATTTGAATGTTCATAACCAATGGGCATAAGCGCAATATATGTATTTTGATTATTTCTGTATCGGCTTTCCGGATTAAACTGGCTGATTGCAGGACATTCCAGCCAGTAAAGATTTTTTGCCATGTATGTGTCAAGGTAATGTTCTTTTGTTTCCCTGCTTTCGTTGTTCCAGTTGGCGTCTTCGTTCAAAACAAGCGGTTTGTCGCTTATCAATTTTTCACGTACTTCTTCAATGCTCAATAAATTGCCGTTTTCATCCTTCACATACGCATTAAAAGTAGGATCTATCCACAGCCATTTTTGCAATGTTTCGGAATAAACGCAGTTGATAACATGGCAATCAGGGTCTTTTTCGTTTTTGGGCAGGCAGGTTACATAACGCGATTTAAAGCCCATGGCAAGATAACATTCGTTTAGAGTAATTGCCAGTCCGCGACAATTAATCCCTTTGCCCGTTGATTTGTGATAATTGTAAAAATCAATGGCGTCAAATTCGCACAAAGCGTAATTATTGCCATCGTGTTTTATGGTATTATGCACCCAAGTCATTAAATTTATTATTTTTGAAATTTCATCGCCCTGCCCTGCAACAGAATCAAGATTAAAAAGATTTTTCACTGCTTTCAATCGTTGATTATCTGCATTTTCATATTCAAAATGTGGCAATCCAGTGGTGTCGGACTTTTCGTATTTTCCCGCCTGTTTGAGAATATATAAATAATCGCCCTGTTCTCTTATACTTTGCATTAATTCTACAAATCGCTTTTCGCCGCGGATGTTATCCAGATCCGAATCCTGTTTTGCATGGGAATAATTAATATAGTCCCAATTTTTAATTGCTTTTTCAAAAGCATCTATTGCTTCCATTTTTCTGTTTTGCAGCGAATAAGCACAGGCAAGATTATAATAGTTACTGCCTTGAACCATTTTATACGTTTCCTGCTCGTTGTCTGATAAACGATAAAATAGCATAATAGACTCATTTAATGCTTTTTCAAGCGCTTCGTAATTTTTGTTTTTGAAGTTTTCCGAAACGGATTTTTCCAAAGTAGATATTTGAGTCATAAATTCCTGTAAAGATAAACTGTTTGTTTGCGCAATCAGCATACTGCCGGCAAAAAATATCAAAATAAAAATAATTTTTTTCATATTTTATAAAATTTTTAAATTAATAATAAATACAAAGTTAATAATAAATGTTTGTAAATTTAATATCCATCTATCTATAATAACGGATAAACCGACAATTTATTACATCAAAAACACAAAAAAATAAATATTTTACATAAATATTTTATAATTAAACAAATACAAGCATTGAAAATCATTAATTTAAAATGATTGATGATTATCCGAGACCTTTGCAAAATGTTCATAAGCCGTTTTAGCCTTATTTAAATTTTAAAATACTGCTATTGCCGGCAAAGCCCAACGGTTTAGTCCGGAAAAATTTTTAAAATTATAAGAAACTGTTTAGATTGCATATATAGTTTATTTTGTTGAGCATAATTTTATATAGAATACAGTCGAAAATTCCAATTATATTAAAATTAAATTGTTGATTTTTAATGTAATAAATCACAATTATTCATAAAATTTTATTGAGGCTGTCTTAAAACTCCGGTTTCGTCATTGCGAAAGCGAAGCAGTGAAGCAATCCAAAAAAATAATTGACAATTAACAATTAATAATGAATAGTACAATAAATATGGATTGCTTCGGGCTACCGCCCTCGCAATGACGGACTTTATTAATTATTCATTATTAATTGTTCTCCTGTTGATTTGTTGAAAAACCGCTTAATTTTTCTGTAAATTTAAACGGTTTCTGTCAATTCCTCATGTTTTTAACAGTCTTCGTTTTTTTTAATGCTAAAAAATTGATAATTGACAAATCATTTTTAATTTTGTGAAAAATATTAAACAATGAAAAGGCTGAAAATACTGCTCTATATTTGCATAACGTTGATTTTTGCAGCCGGTTGCTCAAAATCGACACTGTCGTTTACAGACGGTGAAATTGAAATTATCAATAAATATCCGCAGCAAAAAATGCGCGTGTTGCTTTATAACGACAAAAGCGACTCTTTGATTTTGCGGCAGCAAACAAAAGAATTTTCAAGTGCGGATTTGCAAAGCGATATTTTTAAAAATTTGAAAACGCAAATGCTGCTTACCGTTCAGGATACGGCAAATGCAGGCGTTGGAATTGCCGCTCCTCAAGTTGGTATTTCAAGACGTTTGATTGCCGTTCAACGTTTTGATAAACCCGACGAACCTTTTGAATTTTATGCAAACGTCTATATTGTTTACTGTTCGGATGATAAACGAACAGGAAGCGAAGGCTGTTTGTCGATTCCCGGTCGCAGAGGAAATGTGGAACGTTCCGAAACGGTAATTGTAAAATATATTGATACCGAAACGTTAAAACCTCAGACTGATACGGTTTCGGGATTTACAGCCGTGATTTTTCAGCATGAAGTTGACCATCTCGATGGCATTTTATACATCGATAAACTTCAGCCTGATGCATGATAAATTTATTTATCTAAAAATGAAATATTCAAATGCTAATTTGAGTTTAAGGTAAAATTGTTGTAAATAAATTTTTTACCTTTGCATAAAATACAAAAGATGAGATTAGGAACATTAAATTTAAACGAAATACATTTAGGTGATTGTATAGAATTATTAAAGCAAATACCTGATAATTCGGTGGATTTGATTTTTGCAGACCCGCCCTACAATTTACAACTAAACGGTGAACTTTATCGACCGAATCAAACAAAAGTAGATGCTGTAAATGACGAATGGGATAAATTCGACTCAAAAGAAGATTATGATAAATTTACCGCTTCTTGGATGAAAGAATGCTATAGAGTACTCAAAAATACGGGTAGTTTTTGGGTTATAGGTACTTATCACAATATTTTTCGTGTTGGTACAATTTTGCAGAACACGGGATTTTGGATGTTAAATGATGTCGTCTGGGTAAAACCTAACCCAATGCCAAATTTTAAGGGAACGAGATTTAATAACGCTCACGAAACATTAATTTGGGCGACAAAATCAAAATCAAGCAGTTATACATTTCATTATAAAATTGAAGCATAAAATATGACAAAAATTGAAGCAATAAAAAGGGTGTTGGAAAACCACAATGGTATTGCAACGTGGGAGATAATTTACAATGAAATTGAAAGTTATTATCCTGAAATAAAAGCGTCTAACGATTGGCGGGCAGGTATTCGTGGAGTTTTTTACAGAGAAGAAAAAGCCAAAAAGAATTTCAAAAGAGTTGGTTTAGGAATGGTAGCTTTGCTGGATTTTAAAGAAGAAAAAATCGAAGAAATCAAGCAAGATACCGTGCGGATGCACTCTTATATGGAAGGAATTTGTCTTGAGATTGGTAATTTTTTGAAATTAAAAACCTTTACCGCCGACCCTTCTGCAAAATATAACAATCTGTTGTTATCGGAAATTTCGTCTTTGCAAAACATTCCGCAATTTACTTATCCTGAAATACTTGATGCTTCAAAAAGAATTGATGTTTTGTGGTTTAATGAAAAAGGATTTCAGTTTCCCAAACGTGCGATTGAGGTTGTTGATAGCATTGGAACATTAGAACCTGCATTGAAAAGAAGTATTCAACTTTTGGAATTTAATCTGTCATTTTATATTCTTTGTAAAAAAGAACATTTGAAAAAGGTTGAAAAAGAAATTTCTTGTGAACCGTATATTAGGATTAGAAACAGATACAAAATGCGTGACTATGAAAGCATTGTAGATATTTACAATAATCCAATGGCTTTCCATTCTGACGATTTTTTTAATGTAGAAACTTATTTTTAGGAACTATGGCAATATTGGAATACAATCAATTTAAGCAAATTTTCAACGAAACAATTTTTGAAAAATCAAAAGCAGATTTGTTAGAAAAAATTGCAAGCGATATTTCAAGTTGGAATAATGAATTGCTGTGTCCGTCAATATCAAAAGCAAAAATTCTACAAAATTTGCTTCAATCACATGAAATTCGTTTTGGCGATGCTTTTGAACATGTCATCGAAAAATATTTAGAATTAAAAGGTTGTAATATCTTACAGAAAAGATACATCCTTGATAATGGAGATGTTTTGAATATAGACCAATGTTTCAAGAAAGGAAACAAAGTGTATTTTATTGAACAAAAAGTCCGTGACGACCATGATTCTACAAAAAAACGCGGGCAAATTGACAATTTTGAAAAGAAATTAGATTTGATGTTGTCGAAATATCCCGAAAACGAATTAATAGGAATTTTTTACTTTATTGACCCTGATTTAGTTAAAAACAGAAATTTTTATACTGCTGAATTAGAAAAAATGACCATAGATTATGGAGTTGAAACACAAATATTTTATGGTAAACCACTATTTGATTATTTAGGTTATACTGAGGTTTGGTCGGAAATTTTAGAATATTTGGAAAGATGGCGTAAAGAAATACCCGACCTGCCAGAAATTAATTTTGATTTAGATGCAAATCATACTTTTGAAGAAATAAAAGATATTAAACCGTTATTTTTTAGAAAATTATTAGAAAATAATGAGATTTTCAACGAAATTGTTTTGACTTTGTTTCCCCAAAAAAAGACATTAAAACTTTTACTAAACTACTTTTCTACAAAAACTGAAACAATTTATAAAACAATAGCAGAAAATCTGAAAATCAAAATCAACAATAATTTATGAATCGTTTATCAACAAATGATTTATCTTTATTTTCGAACATTTGGTTGCCCACTTCAAAAAAAGAAGTTGACGATTTGGGCTGGGAATATATTGATATAATATTTTTCAGCGGAGATGCATATATTGACCATCCTGCTTTCGGCGCTGCAATTATTGCCCGTGTCTGGCAAAAACTGGGATTTAGAGTTGCAATAGTTCCACAGCCAAACTGGCGAGACGATTTGCGCGATTTCAAAAAACTCGGTTGCCCGCGTTTGTTCTTTGCCGTTTCGTCAGGAAATATGGACAGCATGGTAAATCATTACACTGCAAACAAACGTCTGCGAAGCAATGATGCCTATACTCCCGACAACAGACCGGGTTTTCGTCCCGATTATGCTGTAAGCGTTTATACAAATATTCTTAAAAAACTTTATCCTTCAACGCCTGTAATAGCAGGCGGCATAGAAGCTTCGTTACGGCGGCTTACTCATTACGACTATTGGAAAAACGAACTTTTGCCAAGTATTCTGATAAACAGCAAAGCCGATTTGTTGATTTACGGAATGGGAGAAAAGGCAGCGGCAGAAACAGTTTTGAGGATTGCAAAAGGCGAAAAAACAGATATGCTTACAAATATTCCTCAAACTGCCCGTAAAACAAAAAATATTCCGGAAGTTGAAAATATTTTATATCTGAACTCATACGAAGAATGTAAGGCAGATAAAAAAAAATTTGCAGAAAATTTTCGTCTTATCGAAGAAGAAAGCAATAAGTTTTTGCCCCGCACAATAGTAGAACATGTTGGTGATTGCAGCATAATTGTAAATCCGCCGTATGCGGCAATGAATGAAACCGAAATAGATGAAATTTATGATTTGCCGTTTATGCGAATGCCGCATCCTCGCTATAAAAACAAACGTATTCCGGCTTATGAAATGATTCGACATTCGGTAAACATACATCGAGGATGTTTCGGCGGATGCAGTTTTTGTACAATTTCCGCTCATCAGGGAAAATTTATAACAAATCGCAGCGAAAAGTCGATTTTAAATGAAATAAATAAAATAACAAAAATGCCTGATTTCAAAGGACACATAAGCGATATTGGAGGTCCATCGGCAAATATGTACAGCATGAGCGGAAAAAACATAAATATTTGCAAAAAATGCAGTCGCGCCTCATGTCTGTTTCCGGCGGTTTGTAACAATCTCAATAATGACCACAGCAAACTTACTTCAATTTATAAAAAAATACAATCGTTGCCTGAAATAAAAAAAGCAACAATAGGCAGCGGCATTCGATATGATTTGTTTATGAATGAAAACGGTTTTTTGGACAGGAACTGCGAAAAATATTTTAATCAATTAGTAAAACATCATGTTTCGGGACGTTTAAAAGTTGCGCCTGAACATACATCCGACAAAATTTTGAAATCCGTAAAAAAACCATCTTTCAAGGTATTTAAAACATTGAAAAATGAATTTGACAAAATAAATAAAAACGAAAACCTGAACCAGCAAATCATTCCGTATTTTATATCGTGCCTTCCGCATTGCACCTTTGAGGACATGAAAAAACTGGCGGCAGAAACCAAAAACCTTCAATTAAAACTCGAACAGGTACAAACATTCACTCCAACTCCAATGACTTTGGCTTCTGCTATTTATTATACGGGAATAGACCCGTACACAGGAAAAAAAGTTTTTGTGGCTCGAACAGCGGAAGAACGGAAAAAACAAACCGAACAGTTTTTTTCATACAATAATCCGTAAACTTTGCACCTTACGAATAAAAACCGAATTATTCCCATATCAGTGAGAAATTTCCTCATATACGGAATTTAACAGTTTTACGGTTAATTTTTTATTCACAGGAAATGAATTTTGATATTCATTATCATTGTCAAATTTTCAAAATAACAAATTATAAATCTTGAAATACAAATTATTTTTGCACTTTTAATTTTATTTTCATACATTTGTAGCCTGAAATGTAAATTTGTGTAAAATGCTAATTCCGTTTGAAATAATTGACAAAAAAACAAAAGAACTGGGAATAAATTCCATAGAAACGGCTTCTATTCGTGAATTGCTTCGCCTGATAAATGATATTGAGAAAGAAAACAATGTGCAATTTGTGCGAATGGAAATGGGAATTCCCGGACTGCCGCCCGAAAATGTCGGCGTAAATGCGCAAACAGATGCGCTTAAAAATGGCGTTGCCGCTTTGTATCCGGATATCAGAGGAATTGAAGAATTAAAAAACGAAACCTCGCGATTTGTAAAGAATTTTTTGGATATTGATATTATTCCCGAATATTGCGTACCTGCGGCAGGTTCGATGCAGGCAGGAATAGCATGTTTTATGACTGTCAACAGAATGTATAAAAACCGTGAAGGTACTCTGTTTATTGACCCCGGATTTCCGGTGCAGAAAGTTCAATGCAAACTGCTGGGACAGGCATTTCGCTCGTTTGATATTTATAACTATCGAGCCGAAAAACTGCATGACAAACTTGAAGAAATGCTTTGCGATGGTAAAGTTTCGTCAATACTGTATTCAAATCCCAATAATCCGAGCTGGATATGTTTTACCGATGAAGAATTGAGCATAATAGGCAAACTGGCAAATAAATACGAGGTTACGGTTATTGAAGACCTTGCGTATTTCGCAATGGATTTTCGTAAAAATTACGGCAATCCGGGCGTACCGCCGTATCAGCCTACTGTGGCAAAATATGCAGACCGCTACGTATTGTTAATATCAAGTTCAAAAGTGTTCAGCTATGCAGGAGAACGTATTGGCGTAATGGCGGTTTCGGATAAACTTTGGAATACAAAAGCGCCGGATTTGCTGCGTTATCATTCCTCCGATTTGTTTGGACACGCTTTTGTTTTCGGAACAATGTATGCTTTAAGTTCGGGAACTTCACATTCGGCTCAATATGCTCTGGCAGCGATGTTAAAAGCCGCAAGCGAAGGCAGTCTGGATTTTGTATCTAATATAAAAAAATATGGCGAAACGGCAAAAAAAATGAAAGAAATATTCTTGAAAAACGGGTTCACGATAGTTTACGATAAAGATATAAACGAACCGATTGCAGATGGATTTTATTTTACGGTAACATACGGCGACATGACAAGCGGCGAATTACTTACCAAACTTATATCGCACGGAATTTGCGCTATGGCGTTGAATATTACGGGAAGTAAAAAACAGGGCGTGCGCGCCTGCTCTGCACAGATAAAACCCGAACAGATTCCCGTTCTCAACGAACGTTTGGCTGCTTTTAATAAAAAATATTCTGAAAAATAAATATCAATAAATTAAAATATTAAATTTGTAAAACTAAAAATATAAAAAAAATGGCAAAAATCAAAGGAACAATAGTAGTGGATGCTGAAAAATGCAAAGGTTGCGGAGTATGCGTCCCATCGTGTCCGACAAAGACAATAGCGCTTGGGCGCGAAGTAAACGGCAAAGGCTATAACTACATGCAAATTATAAACCCCGAAACATGTACGGGATGCACAAACTGCGCAACGGTATGTCCCGATACTGTTATCACGGTTTACAGAGTCAAGGTTGAATAATAAAATATTTTTGTTTTGTAAGATTAACATTATAAAAACAAGAATACCGTTTACCCGGTCGCTGATGCAAAAGAAACAGAAAATGCCAAATCGACCGAGTCGCTGAGGCAAAAGAAAAAAGAAATGTTAAATCGACCGAGTCACTGAGGCAAAAGAAAAAAGAAATGTTAAATCGACCGGGTCGCCAAGGCAAAAGAAAAAAAGAATGTTAAATCTGCCGGGTCGCCAAGGCAAGCCAGAAAATAAATGAATGAATAAACAAATAAAAGAATGTCCCGAGGGACAAAATGTTGGTAGAATTATGGATTGCTTCGGGTTTACCCCTCGCAATGACGT
>JAISOH010000181.1 GCA_031275825.1 Prevotellaceae bacterium
ACAATGTAGTGGGCGCTATCCGCGAAATGACCAAAAATTTAAGCAATTTTAATGAAAAATTTTCCAAAAACACAGGCAATCTCGGTACAGCACTCGAAAAAGTGAACGAATCCTACAAACTTCAAACTGAACTCATTGCTGCAGTCAATAAAATTCAGGAAAGGCGGACAGCGGCGACTAATCTTGCTTTGCTGAGTAAGTTGATAGAATCTTCAGAACAAATCGGGCTGTTAGCGACATATTTGAACAAGACAAACGATTATCTTGTTAATGTTCAAGCATTAAACAAGAAATTAGACGATTACGAAAATCGCACTCAATTCATTGAATATGTAAGTAAGTTCTACTTGAAACACAATAATTGGTTAGAGGAAAATTACGATAAAGCCAACCGTGCATTAGAAGAAGTTGTAGAAAAATACAACAAAACGATTGAAAAAGTTTTCACCGAAATGAAGACCGACATTGAAGGCAAACGCCAAGAGTTAGGAACTTTCATTGATAACCAAAACAAAGCATTGACCGCAAGTGCCGGAAATTTGGATGAAATTGTCAAAGCCCTTTCCGAACTTGGCGAGGTGCAAAAAGCCGTAAAAGCATTTGAGAATTCTATTAAAGTACAAAATGATAAAATAGACCGTTTGGCAAATAATCTCGAAAAATGGGCAGCAAATATGAAATCAAGTGGTGGCGCAGTACAGATACAGCAAAAAACACCTATTTGGCAAATTGTTTTAATTGGTGTAATTGCTATTTCTTGTTCGGTTTTGGCAGTAAAATCTTTTATTCCAAACGAGCCAAAAGCAGAGAAAACGGAAGAAGTAGTACAACCACAACCCACAACACAAACATCTGTTGTGTCTGATTCGACAAATAGTACGGCAATTGTGATACAGCAATAGTAAAAAAAATAAATATGCAAAAATCATTATTTTATATAACCAGTCTGATAATCATTGCTATGGTTTTTACCGATTGTAACGGTTGCAGTCGCCACCGCAAGAAAAGCGACTCTACTTCCCGAAGTAGCCTGTCAGAACAAACTCCTACTCGTTCAAACCGAACAAGAGAAAGCAAGTCGGTAATCAAAATGCGCAGCAACAACGGTGTGTATTATGTTCCCTGCAAAATCAACGGAATTGAAATGCTGTTTATTTTCGATACTGGTGCAAGTGATATAACAATGTCGGCGGCAGAGGCAATTGTGCTTTACAAACAAGGCAAATTGAGTGATGACGATTTTATTGGCACACAGCAATATCAAATTGCAGACGGTAGCATTCACGAGGGTATGGTTGTAAAACTTAAAAGCGTAGAAATTGGTAATAGAAAACTTTATGATGTTCGTGCCTCAATAGTTGATAATATGGAAGCGCCTTTGCTATTAGGACAATCTGCTTTATCAAAATTCGGTAAAATTTCTATTGATTATAAACGAAATGAAATCTCTTTTGAATAAATCATGGTTGGAATAATTATCAAAATAATACTCGGTTTATTCGTGTTGCTCGCCATTCCACCAATGCTTTTGAGCAAAAGGAAATTCAAAAAGTACAAACGCTTTATATCGGTTGTTTGCACAATGTTAAGCATTTTGATTTTGGTTTTTACAGGTATTGATTTAGTAAAAACGCTGCTAAATATCAAATAATCATGCTAATCATTCAAAATTAAAATTCAGAAAAATGAGCAAAAATAAAAAAGAATCCTTTTTTTGGACAAGTTACAGCGACTTGATGACCTCTCTATTTTTCGTGATGTTGGTGCTTTTTATGCTGGTTATTGTGTTGTTGCACAATAAAATAAGCGAACAGGCATTGAAACTCGAAGAATTTGAAAAGATAGAAGAAATCAAAAAGTCGCTGAATAATATCGACAGCACTTATTTTGCCTACAATTCGGAATATAAGAAACATATTTTGAAAATTCGTGTCAATTTTCCGAAAGGTCAGTCAAGTATGGACAATATTGATTATGACACTCAAGAAAACCTCAAACGAGCAGGTTGGGTAGTGCAAAATCAGATAAATGAAACCACAAAAGAAAATCCCGAAATACAATATCTTTTAATCATTGAAGGTCAGGCGAGTAAGGACAATTACACACAAAACTACGAATTAAGTTACGAGCGGGCGTTGGCATTAAGTCGTTTTTGGGAAGATTCGGGCATTGTTTTCGGTAAAAACTGCGAAGTATTGATTTCAGGCAGCGGCACAGGCGGTTCTATGCGCGATAAGTACGAAAGAAACAATCAACGTTTTCTTATTCATATCATTCCCAAAACGGGCGAAATAGAGCAGAAAAAATGAAACATAACTCCCTGATATTCTGCATAATTGCTTTATGTTTGCTGTCGTGCGGCAACAATCGCCACCGCAGGCACGAAAATAAAAACAGAAAAAATAACACCGAAATTTCTGTTTCAGGAAAAACCGTTTCTGCTTTTCAAATCAGAAAAGGCGTAGAATGTTCCGTAAAAGTGGTAAGCATTACAGATGGCGACACTTTTAAGGGATTAACTTCTGATAATCAACAAGTAAAGTGTAGAATTTACGGCATAGATGCGCCTGAAAAAAAGCAGGCATTCGGGCAAAAATCAAAACAGACACTTTCGGATTTGATTTTTGGAAAAAACGTAACAATCAAAGTGCAAGGCAAAAGTTTCGACCGTGCCGTTGTGTGGGCTTACACCAAAGACGGCAAAGATATTTCCGCCGAAATGATAAAGGCAGGAATGGCGTGGCATTTCAAAAAATATTCCGATGATGTCGAATATGCCGCACTTGAAATCCAAGCCAGCAAATCAAAAATAGGTTTATGGGCAGACAAAAATCCTGTTGCACCATGGGAGTGGCGGAAGAAATAAAGATAAAAAGGAGATTTCTAAAAACTCAAAATCAAGACTTTCGACAGAGACAAAAGTGGAATTTACTAACGTAAAAGAGTATTTTATCGACGAAGTGTAACGTAGAGTTTTGGGGTTTTAGAAATTCTCGCTAGGATTATGTGCGTAAACACAAAAGTTTGAATATGGCAAAATTATATTTTACCAGGCAAACAATGGAAAAGCGCTCATCATTTTATTTACCTGCGAGCGAACGTCCATTATGGTTTTTTCATCTTCAGGTGCAGAAAGCACGCAGTCGATAAAATCAACAACAGATGGAATATTCTCATCTTTCAATCCCCGCGTTGTAACAGCCGGCGTTCCTATTCTCAGTCCGGAAGTTTGAAATGCCGACCGGCTGTCAAAAGGAACCATGTTTTTATTAACCGTAATATCTGCCGACACCAAAGCCTTTTCAGCAAGTTTTCCGCTAAGGTCGGGAAATTTTGTCCGCAAATCTATCAGCATCGAGTGATTGTCAGTTCCGCCTGAAATAATATTATATCCTTTATCAATAAAGGCTTTTGCCATAATGTCTGCATTTTTCTTTACCTGCGCCTGATATGTCTTATATTCGGGCAAAAGCGCTTCGCCAAACGATACGGCTTTTGCGGCTATAACATGTTCGAGAGGTCCGCCCTGTATTCCGGGAAATACAGCGGAATTAAGTAATTGCGACATCATTTTTGTTGTACCTTTAGGAGTTTTCAATCCCCATGGATTCTCAAAGTCTTTTCCCATAAGGATAATCCCGCCGCGCGGTCCGCGTAAAGTTTTATGTGTTGTTGATGTTACAATGTGAGCGTATTTCAAAGGATTATCAAGCAATCCTGCGGCAATCAGCCCTGCAGGATGAGCCATGTCAATCATTAGAACAGCATTTATTTCATCAGCAATTTCGCGCATTCTTTTATAGTTCCATTCGCGCGAATATGCAGATGCGCCGCCTACAATCATTTTAGGTTTGCGTTGAAAAGCAAGGCGTTCCATCATGTCATAATCAATGCGACCTGTTTCGGGAGAAACGCCGTAAGCCAGAGCATTATACCACAGTCCCGACATATTTACAGGCGAGCCGTGGGAAAGATGTCCGCCGTGAGAAAGGTCTAATCCGAGAAAAGTATCGCCGGGTTTGATCACTGTCATAAAAACAGCCATGTTTGCCTGAGCTCCCGAATGTGGCTGTACATTGGCATATTCGGCATCAAAAATTTTGCATAATCTGTCGATTGCAATCTGTTCGGTTTGATCAACTATTTCGCAGCCACCGTAATATCTTGCGTTTGGATAACCCTCGGCATATTTGTTGGTAAGTACCGAACCCATAGCCTCAAGCACCTGTTCGCTCACAAAATTTTCGGAAGCAATAAGTTCCAGTCCACGTGTTTGACGCTCTTTTTCCTTGACAATCAAATCAAAAATCTGTATATCTCTTTTCATTTTTTTCAGTTTTATAATAAATTTTTTTCAGCAAAAGTAATAAAAAAGATTTAATAAATAATTGAGAATTGAGAATGGATTGCTTTGCTCGCTATAATGAACAAACCTGTTGTGCATTTAGAAAAAAATAAAAAAAAGATTGTTCATTTGACAAAAATGTCGTATATTTGCATGATTATAAGATAATTAAATACAATGAACAATCTGCTGCAAAATTACAAA
>JAISOH010000200.1 GCA_031275825.1 Prevotellaceae bacterium
GGGCAGTTCGCCGAGCGTTTTTAACGTCTTGCGCAGAATAATGTATCCATTCGTTGCATTGAGGCTGAGTCATATCATGGCAACTGCCGTGATATTCCTGCAACGGATTGTTTTTCAGGCAGGACAATATAAACAGCAGTTTGCCTGTTTTGCGACCGCAGGATATGCGCTTGCGCACTTTCCCTTTAAGAGTGTAATGCGAGTAATAGTCGTCCCAATGGCTTTTGAATGTGGGAACTAAGTCCTCAAATTCCGATACTGTCAGACTTGTTAAACTTAACACGCAGACTGCATTTTTTCTGACTTTATCGTATCTCATTTTACATTTTTTACAAAGATATGTAAAATAACGCATTATACAACTATTTAATTTAATATAAACTCTAAATATACTGACTGCCATTTTGGAAAATCATTGGGAAAAAGCCGCCATTGACAGCCTGTTTTTACAAGGTAAAACATGGCATTAATTATTTCTTTCAATGAATGTTTTCGTTTTCTGATTTTTGTTTCCAAAAAGTTTTTAATAACTTCGTACTGTTTTTCAGTCAGGTTGGTTGAATAATTTGTTTTGTTCATTGCCTTGTGAATTATATGGTTAATAATCACAAAGACACAAAATAACTATCAATCAACCAACAGAAATTCAATTAATTATATTATTTTGTTAAATTCAAACAGTTTCTTACAATTCACGCTCGTTTGGAAACAAACTTTACAGGCTTGAAATTTTTAAAATTCGCGAAAAAAAAGAACAAAATAATTGTATTTGCCGACTTTTTTGTAACTTGCCGCGTTTTTTATAAGGTATTATGTCATTTTTAAACGATAAAATTAAAGGCGAAGGCTTTACATTTGACGATGTTCTGTTAGTTCCTTCACGTTCCGAAATCCTTCCGTATCAGGTTGATATTTCAAGTAAACTTACGCAAAATATCAGGCTCAGCACGCCTATTGTTTCAGCAGCCATGGATACCGTTACCGAAGCCGAGCTGGCAATTGCAATTGCACGCAAAGGCGGTATCGGCGTTATTCACAAAAACATGAGTATCGGAAAACAGACAGAACAGGTAAAACAGGTAAAACGCGCCGAAAACGGAATGATATACGATCCTATTACAATAACAAAAGATGCAACAGTAGGAGACGTTATCAATGTAATGCATGAATTTAAAATAGGAGGCATTCCTGTTATTGACAAAGACAATAAACTTTTAGGAATAGTTACCAATCGCGATTTGCGTTTTCAGGAAGACATGAAAACTCCAATTAGCGATGTTATGACAACAAAAAACCTTATCACAACCACAAATAAAACAAATCTGAAAGAAGCGGCAGAAATACTGAAAAAATACAGAATAGAAAAATTGCCCGTAGTTGACGAAAATTACAAACTTACAGGTTTATTGACATTCAAGGATATTACCAAAATCAAGGACAATCCCGAAGCAAGCAAAGATTTAAAAGGTCGTTTACGCGTTGCGGCAGGCGTAGGAGTAACAGGCGATACGCTCGAACGCATTGCATCGCTGACATCGGCAGATGTTGATGCCGTAGTAATTGATACCGCTCACGGACATACTCGCAGCGTTGTTGAAATGTTGAAAAAAGTAAAAAAACAGTTTCCCAACCTTGATGTGATTGCAGGCAATATAGCAACCGGCGAAGCAGCCATTGACCTGATGCAGGCGGGAGCAGATGCGTTGAAAGTAGGAATAGGACCGGGATCAATCTGTACTACGCGTATAATTGCCGGCGTTGGAGTTCCACAATTAACTGCAATATACGATGTTGCAAAAGCGGTAAACGGCAAAATTCCTGTTATCGCCGATGGAGGCATACGTTATTCGGGTGATATTGTAAAAGCCTTGGCAGCCGGTGCCGATGTTATCATGGCAGGTTCATTATTTGCAGGAGTTGAAGAATCGCCGGGAGAAACAATTATATTAAACGGACGAAAATTCAAATCATATCGCGGGATGGGTTCGCTCGAAGCAATGCAAAGCGGTTCAAAAGACAGATATTTTCAAGATTACGAAGATGATATTAAAAAACTTGTACCCGAAGGAATAGTAGCGCAGGTTCCATATAAAGGCAAACTGGAAGAAGTGATTTATCAACTTGTAGGAGGATTGCGCGCAGGCATGGGATATTGCGGCACGCCGAATATTAAAACCTTGCAAAAAGCGCATTTTATTCGTATTACGGCAGCAGGCGTTGTCGAAAATCATCCTCACGATGTAACAATCACACGCGAAGCGCCTAATTACAGCAGATAATTTATACCCGATTAATAAATATGAAAAATAAAATTATCGTAATAATAATACTGTCATTAACAATTTATTCGTGCGGTAAACGTAATAACGACATGCTGCTTGCCGAAACATGCGGAAAAAAATTGTATTTAAGTGATTTGGCTGATATATTTACATTAAATGATATTGATACCGACAGCGCAGGAGCAATATCAACCTATACTTCGGCATGGGTACGCAGACAACTTATAACAAAAAAAGCAGAAGAATTGCTGGACGAGAAACAAAAAGATGTAAAGGCAGAAATTGAAGACTATCGCTCATCTTTATTGATATACAGACTCGAACATGATTATATTCTGAAAAATATGGATACCCTTGTAACACAGGATGAAATTGAAAACATGTATAACGAAAATCAAGAACTTTTTAAAACACAATCAATACTGATACAGGCAACTTATATAAAAATACAAACAGAAACGCCCGAAACTGAAAACATAAAAAAAATGTGCAGATTTAATGCAGATATGAAAAAAGTTGAAGAATTGTGCGTAATGTATGCCGACAAATACGACACTTTTAATGGCAAACTGATTGAAATATACGAATTGTTGCGATTGATGCCGGTAAATACAAATTATGATGAATTTGAAAAAACATTGACTGCCAACGGATTTTATGAAACAAAAGATGCAAAATACAGTTATTTTGTAAAACTGCAATCAATGCTGCCAAAAGGATCAGTATCTCCGCTTGAAAAAGAGAAAGAAACTATTCGCACAATAATACTGACCAAGCGCAAACGCGAATTGACAAGCAAACTGGAAGAAGAAATATATAATGCAGGCATCAACAGTAAAGATGCAAAAATTTATATCAATAACAAATAATAAAATGATGAAATTATTACAAAAAACAGCATTGTCGATGCTACTGACAGCAATATTTGCAACAACATCGCAAGCACAAGAAAAAAACGTTATCGACAAAGTAGTTGCCGTAATTGGCAATGAAGCCGTGCTTTTATCGGATATTGAAATGGATATATATCAAAGAAAAATGCGCGGAATATTAAGCGAAGAAAATTTATTTTGCAAAGTACTCGAAGACATGTTGCAAAGCAGGTTGCTTGTTGCACAGGCAAAAATTGACAGTTTAACGGTAACCCCGTCTGCAATACAGTTAAACGTAGATGAAAGAATAAATTATTTTATTGCTCAACTTGGAAGCGAAAAAGCGCTGGAAGAACAATTTAAAAAACCTGTTTCCAAAATCAGAGAAATGCTGTACGAACAGGCAGAAGACCAAAGTTTGATAGAACAGATGAAAAACAAAATCGTGTCGGGAATTGAAATCACGCCATCCGATGTAAAACGATTTTATGAAACAATTCCGCAAGACAGCATACCCGTAATACCCGAGCAGTATTCGTTTCAGCAAATAACCGTTTATCCGCCTACGGCAGATGCCAATTTTGAAGTTAAAGAAAGATTGCTCGAACTGCGCGAACGTATTATGAAAGGCGAAAAATTCAGTACGCTTGCCATCCTGTATTCACAAGATACCGAATCGGCAAAGCGCGGCGGAGAACTTGGCTTGTCTCCGGCAGCAAATTTTGTGGTTGCATTCCGAAATGCGGCATTATCGCTAAAACCCGGACAGGTTTCGCACATTGTCGAAACCGAATATGGATTTCATATTATACAAATGATAGAAAAGCAAGGTAAAGATTTGATAAACGTCAGGCACATATTGCTGAAACCCGTATATTCGTCAAATGACCAAAGACTGGCTTTCTCACGTCTGGACAGTATCAAAAATCTGGTAACAGGCGACAGCATTACATTTGAACAGGCTGCGCTGTTTTTCTCGCAAGATGAAAAAACACGCATGAACGGTGGTCTGGTTGCCAATTCTCAAACCCTGTCTCCGCGTTTTGACAAAGATCAGCTGGGAAACAACTATTTTGTACTGAGAGAATTGAAACAGGGGCAAATATCAGACCCTTTCAAATCAACAGACAACAATGGTCGCGAAGTTTATAAAATAGTGAAATTAAAAGAAATAATTCCAAGCCACAAGGCAAATCTCAAAGATGATTTTCCAATAATAAAAAGTATGGTTGAAGGACAAAAACAAATGGAAAAAATAACTAAATGGCTTGATAAAAAACAAAAAGAAACATACATAAGAATTGACGACGACTACAAAAACTGTAAATTTGAAAACAAAAACTGGATTAAATAACAAAAAAATAATTTCCCCGAAAATCAATAATAACCGATGAAATTGCGATTATTGCCTGTTTTGTTCATTTTTCCTTTGTTTGCATATTCACAGGAAAACAATAAAAATCAAAATATAATACATCTTGGTTTTCAGGCTGATTTTATGCGACCGGCGTACCCTTCGTATCTTAATGGACGTCAAGTTCACAAACACGAAGGAAATGTAATTTATACACACAAAACAAACGGAGCAACAATCACCTGCGACAGTGCATATCACTATTTTCCAAACGATACTGTTGAATTTTTCGGAAATGTTGTTATAAGGCATGAATCAACTGTTTTATACAGTGAAAAAATATTTTATGATGGAACTTATGCCAAAGTAAGAGGGCGTCTTGTAAAAATGAATAATACGGAACGAAACGCTACGCTTAAAACTCAATTTATAGATTACAATATAGATAAAAATACGGGAACATACGCTCAGGGCGGAACGCTTGCCCGAGGACGCGATACCATTGAAAGCATAAACGGAATTTTTGAGGGAAATACGGGAATTTTTACTTTCATAAACGATGTTGCAATGAAAAACGATTCCATAATTCTTGTTTGCGACACAATGGTTTACGATACTCATAATGACATTACAACCTTCAAAAAAAATACAAAAACATGGAACGGCAATAATATTATGATAAGCGATTTCGGCACATATAAACCCAACGAAAATGAAATATACTTTTATTCAAATGTTTACATGCTGTCCGAAGAACAGGAAGTTTGGGCAGATTCCGTCCGGTATGACAGTAACACAAAAAACGCAGTACTGTTTCGCAATATTCAAATGATTGATACGGCTCAACAAGCAATAATTTTTGGCGATAAAGCTCAAATAGCCGACAATTATCAAACAGTTTTTGTAACCGAAAATCCCGCAGCGCTTTATTATGCAGTTTCCGAAGAATCTAACAGGTCAGGAGATACAGCCTGCCTTGTTGCCGACACTATATGCACATTCATGGAAAACATAAAAATTGTTGTTGATACCATTTGGCAAAAAGATACGGTATCACAAAAAAACATAACATCCGACTCGCTGAATATTACATCAATAAACGATACAATAAAACGCGACAGTATTGAACAAAATATTACAGCGGATACTGTTATAAATGAATATATTGATAAAAACAGAATAAAACTCAATATCAAAAAAAACAAATCAGCAGAACTTGACATTGCTGCCGGCGAAAAAAACATACAGGATTCGCTTCTGCAGATTTTAATAACTCGCGATACTGTTGTACGAAACATGTTTGCCTATCATAACGTAAAAATTTACAAACAGGATTTTCAGGCATTGTGCGATTCGCTGGTTTACCATTCCATGGATTCTACCACATACATGTATCATTTGCCTGTTCTATGGAATGACAGTACGCAAATAACATCCGGAATTGCAACATTTTACAGCAGAAACAGACAGATTGATTATGCCGAATTTTCACCTCCCGCAATGGTTATAATGCGCGAAGACAGCGTTCATTTCAGCCAGTTAAAAGGCAAGTCGATGAAAGCATTTTTCAAAAACAGTCAAATAGACAGAATAAACGTACTGGGTAATGGACAAAGCATCTATTATATTCGCGAGAAACCTGAAAAACCGATTTCAGCAGTTGAAATTTCCGAATGCGCCAACATTATGATTGACATGATATTGATAAACGGCAAAAACAAAATAAACAGAGTTGCTTATCTTATGAAGCCCGTGTCGAATACATACCCTGTAAACAAAATTCCTGAAGATTCAAAAGAATTGAAAGGATTTGCTCTGCATGATGATATACGTCCAAAATCTAAAAATGAATTATTCGGCAGATATGTACGCAAATCACAGCGGCAAATTTCACAAACATTCGAAAAACCATCATTCAAGATTACATCACGAATAAATAAAATTACAGAAAAATAAACTTGCAATCATACTCTGCAAAAACGGGAATAATAAAAATTAAGCCGCATTTGTAGGAAGCAAAATTGAAAAATACATGTGCTTTATTGTTAATAAACATTTTGTACGGTTATTAAGGAGCGACTGTTTAAGCGCATTTTTGCACTATAAAATATTATGTTGGCGGTTTGTTATGAATATTAATCACACTCGCACCTCAAACGATAAATCCGTAAAGAATTTTTATCAAACAGAGGTATATTTTTTATAAAAAACCGCTTAAATGGTTGTTGGATGTTAAATTTAACAAAAAAAATAACTGTAACAGTAATAAAAAATACAAGTTGTTAAAAATAATTATAATTTTGCAGGTTATAATAGTCGAAATTAATTATATGTACGAATATATTAAAGGAAACATAACGGAATTAACTCCTGCTTATGTTATTGTAGAAACAGGCGGAATAGGTTATTTTATTAACATATCGTTGCAAACTTACAGCCAGATATATCAACGCAATGAAGCGCGCCTGCTTTTGCATTATATTGTTCGTGAAGACGCACACATATTATTCGGTTTTTTTGACGAAGACGAACGCAGCGTTTTCCGTCTTTTGCTTTCGGTAAACGGGATAGGAGCAAATACTGCGCGAATGATGCTGTCGTCAATAACATCTCACGAAATACGCATGGCAATAGAAAAAGATGACATAACGAAACTCAAGAGCGTGAAAGGAATAGGTTTGAAAACAGCACAGCGCATTGTTGTTGATTTGAAAGATAAAATATCCAAAACACCTGCCGGTAATATTTTTATATCCAAAAACAGTCATGTACGCAATGAAGCCGTATCGGCAATGATTACGCTTGGATTTACAAAAAATTCTGTAGAAAAATGTATAGATGCATTACTTTTGAATAATCCCGATTTAAATGTTGAATCCATTATAAAACAAGCATTAAAGCAACTTTGATTAATCGAAAATACACTGAAATATGACAATAAATATAAAATATAAAAACATTAAATTATTGATAAACAGAACATTCTCAACAATATTTTTAATAATTTTGTTTGTAACATACATGTCGGCTCAGTCATCCGTTTCAAATGATAATCAAAGTTGGATTGATATTAAAGAAAATGTAATAATAGAATATGACCCTGTTAGCAATAAATATATATTCTATCGAATGGAAGGCAGTCAAAAATCTCATCCTTTCAAAGTAATGGACAAAGATGAATTTGAAAAATATCAAATTCAAAATTCAGTTCGTAATTCATGGATAGAACAAAGAAATACATCAGCAGCTTCACAAAGCGGCTCTGGCATGAATATACTGGGAGGAACTTTGAGAATTGACAACAACATTTTCGGTTCGATTTTCGGAGGAAACGAAATCGTAATAATCCCGCAAGGCTCGGCAGAAGTTATTTTCACAGTCAACAATACACAAACAACCAATCCTATGGTTGCCGCAAATTACCGTTCGTCAACAAGTTTTGATTTTGACACAAAACTGCAGGTTAACGTATCGGGAAGCATTGGCGAAAGAGTAAAAGTGGATTTTAATTACAATACGGAAGCCACGTTTGATTTTGACACAAAATTTAAAGTAGGATATGATGGCGGCGAAGATGATATTATTCAAAAAATAGAAATAGGTAATGTTTCGTTTCCGCTCACGGGAACATTGATTTCAGGAGCGCAAAACCTGTTTGGCGTCAGAACGGATTTGAAATTCGGGAAATTAAGCGTTTCGGGAATTTTGTCAAAGCAGGAAAGCGAATCGAAAACAATAGAAATAAAAGGAGGAGCGCAAATAAGCGATTTTGAAATACGGGCAGATGAATACGATGCAAACAGACATTTTTTCCTTTCTCAAACTTTTCGCGACAACTACGACCGCTCACTGAAAAACATTCCATACATTCAGTCGGGCATAAATATTACGCGAATAGAAGTTTGGATTACAAACAAAACAAGTAATTTCGACAATTCGCGAAGCATCGCAGGATTTATCGACCTTGGCGAACCCAAAGTAATGTATCAGGCAACGCGGTTTCAAAAAACAAATCCGCCTGCATTTCCTGCAAACAATGCAAACCGGTTGCTCGAAATTCTGGATGCATCTTCTTTTCGTTCGGTTTCGGATGTTACTACATATCTTAACTCAAACATGATGGTTAGCGGAAACGACTATGAAAAACTTGAAAATGCACGTAAACTTATAGAAGGAACAGATTATGTATTAAACGGACAACTCGGATACATATCGCTCAACAGCGCTCTTAATAACGATGAAGTTCTCGCCGTAGCTTACGAATATACGGCAAACGGAATTTCATACAAGGTAGGCGAACTTTCGACAGATGGAATAATATCACCTAACGTGCTGGTTGCAAAATTGTTGAAAGGCACAAACCTTACTCCGGCTTTGCCTACATGGAAACTGATGATGAAAAATATTTATACAGTTTCATCAATATCGTTCTCAAAAGATGAATTTTATCTTGATGTTTACTACCAAAACGATGAAGCCGGAACCGACCTGACCTTTCTGCCCGAAGGAGCAATAAAAAATACGCAACTTATCAGAGTTTTAAATCTTGACAATATAAATTCTTCCCAGGAAGCATATCCGGACGGAATGTTCGACTTTGTTGAAAACATAACGGTTTTGTCATCGCGCGGACGAATCATGTTTCCTGTACTTGAACCGTTCGGAAATTACCTTAAAGAAAAAATAAACAACAATGCAATAGCATCAAAATACGTATTTCAGGAATTATATGATTCAACGCTGGTAAAAGCGCGCGAACTTGCCGAAAAAAACAAATTCAGTATAAAAGGTTCGTTCAAATCCGAAGGCTCATCCGAAATAATGCTCAGCGCATCCAACATTCCCGAAGGCTCGGTAACAGTAACGGTGAACGGAGTTAAACTTGTAGAAAATGTCGATTATGTCGTAAATTATACAATGGGAACCGTTAATATTATTAATGCCGCATATCTGCAGTCTGGAATGACATTGAAAGTTTCGCTCGAAGACAACAGCCTGTTCAGTTTGCAGCAAAAAACAATGTATGGAGTACATTTGAATTATGAAATAGACAAAGATTTCAATATAGGAGCAACATATCTAGGACTGCACGAGCGACCAATGGTTCGTAAAGTTTCGTACGGAGAAGACCCAATATCAAATGCAATGATAGGGCTTAACCTGTCATACCGGAAAGAAGCGCCGTTTTTAACAAAACTTGTTGATAACATTCCTCTGTTAAACACAAGAGAATCATCATATTTGACGGTAGATGCCGAATTTGCAAAATTGCTTGCCGGACAATCAAGCAAAAGTTCTTATATAGACGATTTTGAAGCATCGCGGGCAACGCTCGATTTACGCTCGTTTAACGCATGGACGCTTGCAAGCACGCCGCAAAAACAACCCGATATTTTTCCCGAAGGCGAATTAAGCGGCGATATAGATTACGGTAAAAACAGAGCTAAATTTGCATGGTATTCAATATCGACAGACCTCACGCGAAATACCAGCTATACGCCCTCGTATATAAGAAACAATCCCGAATTTCGCGAAAATCATTTTGTGCGAGAAATTCCTGTTACCGAAGTTTATCCCGACAAGGAAATAACAACAGGAACATCAGAGTACATATCAACTTTAAGCATGGCTTTTTATCCCAACGAACGCGGTCCGTACAATTATGACATAGCAAACATCAATCCCGATGGCAAATTTTCAAATCCCGAAAAACGCTGGGGCGGAATAATGCGATCTCTTACGGTTACAGATTTTGAAACTGCAAATTACGACCATATAGAATTTTGGATGATGGACCCGTTCGTATATAATCAAAATTCATCAGGCGGCGATTTGTATATTAATTTGGGAAATATTTCAGAAGATATACTTCGCGATGGAATGAAAGGTTTTGAACATGGACAACCATATCCCTTTGATTCTGAAAACGTTGTAGAAACGGCTTGGGGACGGGTGCCTAAAATTCAATCGCTGGTTTATACTTTTGACAATAACATACAGGCTCGCCCGTATCAGGATATAGGGTTTGACGGACTTATAAACAATGACGAAAAAGAGTTTTTTGAAAGCAAATATTCATTTTTATCCAATCTTTCGTGGTTAAATTCGGCAGCATTTACGCAAATATCAAACGACCCTTCAAGCGACAATTTCCGCCACTATCTTGATGAATCGTACAATCAGGAAGAGGCAAGCATCCTCGACCGTTACAAAGATTTCAACGGACCCGATGGGAATTCGCAACCATCCGATCTTACCGGAGGACAAAACCGAATGGCAACAACATATCCAGACATAGAAGATTTAAATCGCGATAATACAATGAACGAATCGGAAAATTATTTCCAGTATCGTTTAAAATTAAATCCGGCAACAATGATTGTAGGCGAAAATTTTATTTCGGACGTTCGTGAAGTTACGGTTAATTTCAAAAACAGCGAAGGACCAAAAACTGTTCGCTGGTTTCAGTTTAAAATACCTCTAAATCAGTATCAAAAAGAAATAGGCGATATAAGCGATTTCAAATCAATAAGATTTATGAGGCTTTTTGTGCGCGGGTTCAAAGAAACAACCTATTTAAGATTTGCTTCGCTTGATTTGGTGCGCAGCGAATGGAGAAGATATAACTATTCGTTGCTGGAAGGACAGGAAGGACTGGCGCAACCAGAACTGCCAAATGCAACATTCGATGTTTCGGTTGTCAATCTCGAAGAAAATTCAAGCCGTACGCCAATAAACTATGTGATGCCCCCCGATGTCCAGCGGGAACTGAATTACGACAATTACCAGTCTGTACAAATGAACGAACAGGCAATGGAATTTAAAATTATAGACCTTGGCGATGGAGAAGGACGCGCAGTATATAAAAATTCGCTTTTCGACTTTCGCCAATTCCGAAGAATCAGACTGGACGCTCATGCCGAAGCAATTCAAGGCTACCCGCTAAACGATAATGACATAACCCTGTTTATACGCGTGGGAAATGATTACAGAAACAATTATTACGAATACGAAATTCCTCTTATCCTTACTCCTTATCGTACATACAGCAACAACAACGAAGCCCACCGTTTGGCGGTTTGGCCCAGAGAAAACATGCTTGATGTTGCCATGGAAGATTTTACCAACTTGAAACTTGAACGCAATCAGCAAATAAAACAGTATGGAGGCTCAATATCTACTCTCTATGAAAAAATTGTCGGCAGAAACCGGATAAAAATAGCAGGAAATCCTAATTTAGGCTCGGTGAAAGTTATTATGATAGGCGTACGAAATCCCAAAAAAACGGAAGGAAGAATTAATGATGATGGACTTGCTAAATCGGCGGTAGTTTGGGTAAATGAATTTCGACTTGCCGATTATGAAAACGAAGGAGGCTGGGCTGCAACGGCGCGGGCAACAGCTCAACTTGCCGATTTGGGTTCGCTTACTCTTGTAGGAAGCGTAATTACAAACGGATTTGGAAGCGTTGAACAGCGTTATGCAGACAGAGCGCACGAAGATACTTACGAATACAGCGTAATGACAAATCTTGAACTTGGAAAATTCTTCCCCGAAAAATGGGGAGTGCGAATTCCTTTCTTTTTCGGATATTCTGCTCATCATGAAATGCCATTATACAATCCGTTTAATCAGGATGTAAAACTGAAAACAGCTTTGGATGCGCTGTCGGGATACTCGCGCGACTCGCTGGAAATAATGGCAAAAACTTATGTTCAACAAAAATCGTTCAATTTGTCAAATATTCGCATTTCACCTGCGGGACACGAAGGACAAAGAGTTTTCGACATATCGAATCTCTCGTTGAGCTATGCATATACACAACAGTTGAAACGAAATCCGCGTTTAGTCGGAAATTTACAGGAAACATACAATGCCCTTTTATCATATGCATATAACGTTCAACCTAAATACTGGCAGCCGTTTAAAAAATTAAAACCGAAATCACTGGCATTTTTCCGCGATCTGGGAATAAATCCGTATCCTAATCAATTCAGTTTTACTTCGGAAATAAATAGATATTACAATGAAATAACAACAAGAAACATATCAATGCCAGAAATAGAAATACCATCGACATATTCAAAAGATTTTACATGGGAAAGGCGTTATTCGGTTGTATATGATATAACAAAGAACCTTCGCATGGATTTCAGCGCTACAAATCTTGCACGTATTGATGAACCCGAAGGAATGGTTGATAAAGACCGCGACCCTGAAAGTTACAGGCATTGGCGCGATTCGGTGTGGAGCAATTTCTGGAATTTCGGAAGGAATATAAATTATAATCATCAGTTACAATTTACATGGCGAGTGCCGTTGAATAAAATAGGTATCCTGAACTGGATTAATCCCCAGATAAGTTATCGCGCAGGTTACGAATGGGTTGCAAATATGAGAACAATGGAAGATTATGACCCGGGAAATACAATCAGCAATACGCAAACAATAGATATAACGGCAGGAACAACATTAACAAGTTTATACAACAAAATAAAATTTTTGAAACAAATAAACGATGAATTTGATGGACGTACCCGTGCAAAAGTCGAAACAACAACAGTTACATACGAATCGAAAAAAATAAGATTTCTCGAAAAGCGAAAACACACTGTTAAACATAATTTGAAAACAATGAATATTTCCGTTAAAGCATTCGACAGCAACGGAAAAGAAATAAAAGGCAACATTCAGGTAATAGATAAAAACAATATTGCCGTTTCGTTTGATAAAGAATACAGAGATGCAACAGTTATAGTAACAGGAAAAGTTCCCAAACCGCAAAATCCGGTTTCATATACTGCAAAATTTCTTACACGGATGCTGATGTCCGTCAAAACCGTTAATTTTACATACAGGCAGCAAGGCGCAACAACTTTACCCGGATTTAAGGGAGAATCCAAATTTTTGGGAATGAGCAATTTCAACGGCAATCTGTCGCCCGGATGGAAATTCATACTGGGCGACCAGTCGCTTGATTTTGTTGATGCGGCTCGACAAAAACACTGGCTTACAACAGATACATCGTTCTTCAATCCATATCTGATGTCGCAAACTCGAAGTTTTTCGTATATCGCAAGAGTTGAACCAATCAAGGATTTGAATATAAATATTACCGGACAGCGCCAAAAAATGACAAGTCATGTACGTTACAGCGTTGTTGACGCCGGCGGACTCGGCACAGAAACAGGAAATTTCAATATTTCGGTAATATCAATAGGTTCGGCATTTGAAAATCCAACAGCAGAAAACAAGTATAAATCAAAATCTTTTGAAAAATTCCTGTCCATACGCAAAGATATTGCATGGAAGCTGGCAAACAGCCGGTTGAAACGGGCGAAATCTCAGATCTACGACCCGGGAACAGGAGAATATCCTGTTGGATATGGCGAATTTTCGCAGGAAGTTTTGATAAACTCATTTTTGTCGGCTTATGCAAATGTTTCAAATTCAAAATTCTCTGATTTCATCAAAATACCTCTGCCCAACTGGAATATCCAATATACAGGCTTGGCACGTTTAAACAGTTTGAAAAAATATTTGTCGAGCGCAACTATTGTACATTCGTACAGTTCAATATATTCGATAAATTCGTTTTCGTCAAACCAGTTATACGACCGGCAGGAAGATGGATTAAGCTATGTTAAAAATGTATTGAATGATTTTATTGCATATCGCGAAATGACAAACGTATCAATACGCGAAGCAATGAATCCTTTGTTTAAAATTGATTTGAGTTTCAAAAACATGCTGCTTGCCAACTTTGAAATAAGCCGCACGCGAACGGTAGCGCTCAGCCTGTCGAACAACCAGATTACCGAAGCACGCACAATGCAATACGTTTTCGGTGCAGGATACATGTTTCAAAATTTTCCGCAGATATTTAATTTTGGAAGTCTGGCAGGACCTAACCAGACAACAAGCTTGCGACTGAAAGGCGATTTTTCGCTGCGCGAAGATTTGAACATAATTCGCAAACTCGACCAAAGCGACATATACAGCCAAATAGGCGATGGTCGCAAAGTTGTTTCTTTTACGGCAACGGCAGACTATGCAATAGGCGATAAAATAAATATACGTCTGTTTTTTGAACGCCAGTTAAACGAACCTTATGTGTCGTCGATAGCAACAACAAACACATCGTTCGGATTCAGTTTGCGACTGGTATTTGCGCAATAAGCCGTTTAAACTTTACGCAAACGCTCAATATTATTCATGATGATAAGGCTCGCCGTTGATTATGGTGAAAGCGCGGTAAAGCTGTTCGACAAAAATAAGCCTTACCGATTGATGCGAAAAAGTCATTTTTGATAAAGATAATTTTGAATTGGCTCGCCTGTAAACATCTTGCGAAAATCCGTAAGCGCCGCCGATTACAAACACAATCGACTTTGTTGACATCATTACCTTGCCGTTTATAAAACCGGCAAACTGAACCGACGAAAAGCTTTCGCCCTGTTCATCAAGCAAAACAAGATAGTCTTTGGCAGCAAGCATCGACATTATTAATTCGCCTTCCTTTCGCTTTTGAATTTCAAATGTCATACTTTTTGTATTTTTAACATTTGCAATATATTTTATATCGAAATCTGCATATTTTTTTATTCGTTTCAAATACATTTCGACCGCCTGCGACAGCCATTTAAAATTTGTTTTTCCCGTAACTATTAATGTTATTTTCATTTGTGTTTTTTAATATTTATTGCAAAAGTCAATCTTTTTCAGTTTTTTGGCATTATTTTTGCTGATAAATTTATTACTTTTACGACTGTAAAAATAAGTTTAATGGAGAAAATATCAAACATAATTCTTGTATTTTTTTTTGCAAGCCATATATGTTTTGCACAAATTGATATGTTTTCCCAAATTAAGGAAAATTTTTCAACAGGCAATGCTGTTGCGCTTTCTTCAAATTTTGGAAACAGCGTTACTTGCAGTATGCTGGATAAAAACAATTTTTACAGCCGGTCGCAACTAACCGTGATTTTTAAAGATTTTTTTTCAAACTACAAGCCTAAAGAATTTGAAATAAGACATCAAAAAATCGAAAAAAACGGAAGAATATACCTGATAGGAATATATACAACTCAGGCAGACGAAGTTTTCAGAGTAACAATATACGCCAAACAGGAAAACGAAGCAGAAATTTATATAACTCAAATTAAAATAGAAAAATAATATTTAGTATTATTTTCACTTCAAGATTAATACCTTTGCGCAATTTTCAATGTACAAATAAAATGAAATATCAGGAATTTATTGACGATTTAATTTCGTTGTTAATAAAAGAAGACATCGGCGATGGCGACCATTCGTCGTTGGCAACCATTCCGTTTGACGCATGCGGTAAAATGAACCTGCTTGTAAAACAGGATGGAATAATTGCAGGAATTGAAACGGCAAAACAAATTTTTAAACGTATCGACAAGGATATAGAAATTGTTGAACAACTGTTGCACGATGGAGATAAAATAAAATCCGGCGATATTGCTTTTTTTGTCGAAGGAAAAATTCGGTCGCTTTTGCAATCCGAACGGCTGGTTCTTAACGTAATGCAACACATGAGCGGAATTGCTACTCAAACATCAATTTACGTGAAACAACTTGAAGGTTTGAAAACAAAAATACTTGATACCCGCAAAACTACTCCCGGAATGAGAATACTTGATAAAGCAGCAGTAAAAATAGGCGGCGGCGAAAACCACAGAATGGGTTTGTTTGACATGATAATGTTGAAAGACAATCATATTGATTTTGCCGGAGGTATTGAAAATGCAATTATCAAGGCGCAAAATTATTTGAAAAATACAAATCGCTCGCTTAAAATCGAAGTTGAAGCCCGCAGCATTGATGATGTAAAAAAAATAATGCAAACTGGCGGAATAGACATAATCATGCTTGATAATTTTGATGTTGAAACAACTCGCCAAGCTGTGAAATTAATTGATGGAAAGTATAAAACAGAATCATCAGGCGGAATAACAGTCGCCAGTTTGCGCAACTATGCCGAATGTGGAGTCGATTTTATTTCGGCAGGCGCTATTACGCATCAAATAAAAAGTCTGGATTTGAGTTTGAAAGCTGTAAAATAAACAAAAAACATGAAACCTTATATAAATACGAAGAAAAATTTGTTACAGTTTAAACTGATAAAATTTTCCTGCATTGTATATTTTATAATTGCAACAGTTTCGGCATTTGCTCAAAACTACGATGAACCGGCTATCTTAAAATGGAATCAAATAAAAACGCCTCATTTCAAAATTATTTATCCGCGCGGCATTGATTCAACGGCTCAACGCTATGCAAATATTCTGGAAAAGGCTTATAATTATGTACCCCGTTCGCTTGACTGTTATTACAAACGAACAATACCTTTGGTTTTACACAATAACGATTTAAATTCAAATGCATGGGTTAGTTTTACTCCTCGCCAAATGAATTTTATGACAGCGCCGATAAACGAACTGTATGTTACGCCCTGGGCTAAAAGCCTTGCACTGCACGAATTTAGACATTATATACAAATCAGTAAATATAACGCTAAAGGCATTTTGAAATTTGCAAGTTATTTGTTTGGCGATTATGCTTCGATTGCCTGGGCGGGTATTGTTCCCAACTGGTTTTTTGAAGGAGATGCTACACTTTCAGAAACCGCAATGTCAAAATCGGGACGAGGACGAATGCCGTTTTTTCTTGCAGAATACCGCGCATATTTATTATCAGATAAAAACTTTTCGTACGATAAATGGATGCACGGTTCATATAAAAACTTTATTCCCAATGTTTATGCTTACGGATATGTGCAAACATCCTATGCCCGCAAACGTTTCGGAATGGATGTATGGGAAAAGACTCTTGAACGCGCACAAACTAAATCTGTTCCGTTTTTTGGTCGGGGATTCAGAAAAATTACAAATATTTCGCTGAAACAACTTCAAACCGAATCGTTTGAATATCTTAAAAAATCATGGGAAGCGGAAAATCGCAAGCCCGACGAAAATGTAAATTATATAACAGGAGATGAAAAAAATTACACAAAATACCTTTATCCTTATTTCATTGACGACGAAAATGTGATTGCAGTAAAACATAATTTAAAAACTGTTCCATCGCTTGTTGCTATTGACAAAAATTCAAATGAAAAACATCTTGCCGATATTGGATATTACTATGGTAGAATTTATTTTTCCGACAACAAAATCTACTGGATTGAAAATATACAGGATATTCGCTGGACAGCCAAAAGCAGCAATACTGTGAGATTTTACGATTTAACTTCAAAACAGATTAAAACCGCTTTGACCCGAACCAGTTATCGCACGCTTGCGTTTAATGATAGTGTTAAAATATTTGCAGCCGCCAAATACACAAAAAATGACAAAAATTTTATCTGTATTCTTGATAAAGCCGGTTTTACCGAAATATACGAAATACAAACACCCAAAAACGCAGCAGTTGTAAGTTTGGCAATAAACGGGCAGGGCAATAAAGTTGCGGCAAGTTTACTTTCGGACGATGGAATATCGCTGCAAATACTGGACATTGCAAACAGAAAATGGAACATTTTGATTGAACAGTCGTTTGCAAATATTACCAATATTGGTTTTTACGGTGAAAATATCATCTTTAATTCAGGGTTTGATGGCGTAGATAATTTATATTTGATATTTACAGACACAAAAAAAATACATCGTCTGACAAATTCCATGTTTGGAGCCGTTGCCGCCAGTCGCAATAAAAACAATGATTTGATATATTCCGAATATTACGGTAACGGATTAAAACTTGCAACAAAAAAAATTGCTTTTGATAAAAACATGTTTATAAATTGGTCGCAACCGTATAAATTTGAACTTGCCGACGCCGTTGCAGCACAAGAAAATTTTGTAATCGACACCATTGACTTGCAAAATCCGAAAACATATAATTCAACAGCATACCGTAAAACGGCAAATTTGTTTCGCATACGTAATTGGTTACCGTTTTATGCAGGAATGAATCCCGAAAAAATTATTACTTCGTTCTACGGCAGCGATGACGAAGATGATAAATTAAGTTTCGGAGCAACAGTTATTTCCCAAAATTTGCTTGGAAATACAATATCTAAATTGGCATATTCGTATCGCAACAATTATTCGGCAATACATGCAGGATTTACATATACAGGCTGGTTTCCCGTAATAAGTATGGAAGGACATTACGGCGATGGAAAGAACCTTTTGATAAACGGAGGAAATATAAGCAAAGGAAACAAAACAGGATTTAATATAGAGGTAGCAACTTATGTTCCGTTTGTTTTTTCAAACTCGCGATATATACGTGGAATTACTCCGGGTATTAAGTTTTCTGTAAACAATACAAAATATTTTGCACCAAGCCATTTGTCGATGAAAAAAGCCAATCATGCCGAATACGGACTAAATGCATATATTTACAAACGATTATCAAAAATGGATATTTTCCCGAAATGGGGTTTAATATTTAATTTTCAATTTAAAAATTCACCTTTTGACACAGAAAACTTCGGGAATATTTATGGCGGAAAAATTACCGCATACATTCCAGGATTATTTGTAAATCAAGGATTACAGTTATCAGCAATATATCAAAAACAAAATGTCAGGCGGTATATTTATTCTTCTCTTTATGATTTTCCGCGAGAAACAAATAATATGGCAAGTAAAAAATTCACGATGTTTTCGGCAGATTATACATTTCCCGTTGCATATCCTGATGTAAATTTAGGTGCGTTAACATATATTACCCGCATACGCGCAAATTTATTTTACGATTTTGCTCAAACAAAAAACGCAAACAACACAAACAGTAATATTTATTCATTCGGAACAGACTTTTTATTTGATGCATACTGGTTTAGAATGCCTTACCCGATAACGTTGGGATTCAGAGTTTATAAAACAACTTTTGAAAACAATATCGGAATACAATTAATAACATCAGTATCTTTTTAGTTGAAATTTAAAAACTGTTGAAACCTTATTGAAATCCTGAAATACGCCTTTACGAGAGCGTCAGCCACTAATTAATGATTCATCACTAATAACTGCTTTTTTAACACTTCCCTCATTTTTTTCTGTCCAATAATATATATTATGAGACAGAATAAATGCTGGCATATCAATAGAATAAGTGCTTTTTTTACAAATTTTAAAAATATTTTTTATTTTTGTTATATGTGAAAGTTTATTATCTTTGCTTAAAATTTTCTGTCTCATAATATATATTATTGGACAGAAAAAAATGTAAAATCAGTAAGCATAAAAATTATGACATCAACATCAAATACAGGCAGTTTGGAAACCATCGGAATACTGCCGCGCATATTTGGCGAAAAGATGTGCGGATTGGGCGCAAGTCTGCGCATCTTTGGCGGAAAGATAAACATCTTTGCAGCAAATGCGCATGCCTCTTTAACCTCAACAACATTAAATAACAGCAAGATACACATTAATTAAAAAAAATAATATGGCACACAGTACTCTTAACAAGCCGGACGAACAATTCCTGGCACAGGCAAACACAATTAACAACCAGTGCAATCATCACAAAACCGAATGGAAAATCGACTCCGACAGCCTCACCGAATTTGACGGGCTGCCGGCTGATAACTGTAATAATTTAAGAATTAAATAAAAGGACATAATTAAAATTAAATTCGCATGAAGAAATTCATTTTACAAATTCTGCTCGTAATTGCGAGCGCAGGTTTTGCTCAGGCACAAACCAGAATTACAGGAAAAGTTACTGACGAAGAAGGCAAACCTCTTGACGTAGTAAGTATTTCCGTAAAAGAAGCTCCCACAGCAGGGGCGCTTACCGATGCTGATGGTAATTTTACAATAAATGTGCCATCAGGAGGATTGACTCTTGTATTTAGCTATATAGGCTATGCAACGCAGGAAGTCGCTATCGGCTCACGTTCTATTATTAATATAACATTGGAAAGCGATGCTGAATCTTTAACCGAGTCAATAGTTGTTGCTTATGGAACTGCAAAATCAAAAGAATCGTTTACCGGTTCGGTATCCGTTGTTAAAGGAGATGACGTTAAAAAACGTTCGGTTTCCAGCGTAACCAAAGCGCTGGAAGGAGTGGCAGCCGGCGTTATTACAACATCCGGAGGCGGACAGCCCGGTTCGGATGCAAAAATACTTATAAGAGGCATAGGTTCTATAAATTCTTCAAACGACCCGTTATTTGTTGTTGATGGAATTCCATTTGATGGCTCTTTTTCATCTATCAACCAAAATGATATAGAAAACATGTCGATATTGAAAGATGCAGCAGCAACCTCTCTTTACGGATCCCGCGCAAACAACGGAGTAATACTGATTACCACCAAAAAAGGCACAAAGGGACGCACCAATATTAATTATAAAGGAACCATAGGCGTTTCGTCTCCTTCATTAAAACGTTATGATGGCGTAAATCAAAAAGAAACAGTTGAAATGATTTATGAAGCATATAAAAATTATTACACTTATGATGGAGGACGTTCAACAACCGATGCAAAATTATTGGCAATAAATGAATTGAGCGGCTATTTTGGAGGCGAATACTATAATCCGTTTAAAAATTATACATGGCAAACTTTGATTGATCCTTCAACAGGCAAAGTTAGACCGGATGCCGTATCGGTATGGACTGACAACTGGATGGATGAAATAACGGAAAAAAATGCATTGAGGCAGGAGCATGTATTAAGTTTATCGGGAGGATCCGAAAATACCTCTCATTTAATTTCATTGGGATATTTGGATGAACAGGGTGTTTTGAAAACTACAAAATTTACCAGATTCAGCATACGCGCAAATATAGACCATCAGGCAAAAGACTGGCTGAAAGCAGGCGCAAACATATCTTATGCATATACAAAAAGCAATATGCACAGTTCGGGAGAATCACAAACGTCAATAGCAAATGTCTGGTACACGGCTCAATTTATGAATCCTGTTTATCCCTTATATTTGAAAGATAAATATGGAAATAATGTGTTTGACGAAAACGGTAATATATTATTTGACTATGGTAATGGCAAATATACCAATGAAAATGGACATTCAAACGACAGAGCAAGAGATGCAAACTGGAACGCTGTTGGAGACCTGTTCAATGATAAATACACCGACAATAAAGACAATGTCGGCATACGCTCGTATATTGAATTTGGAAGCGATAAAGAAAACGCAGGAATTTTTAAAGGACTTAAACTAAAAATAAATTTTGGAGGCGACCTTACTAATTCGGAAGTAATGGATTATGCTAAAACTGGCGCTCCCGGAGGATATATCTATAAAGACAATTACAGAGATTTTTCATATACCTTAAATCAACTTTTGACATGGTCGCGAACTTTTGGAAAACATTCGGTTGATTTTTTGGCAGGTCATGAATATTACGACTGGCGAGGAAGTTACCTTGCTGCTGCACGTACACAATTAATTGATGGCATATACGAACTGGCTCCGGGTGTAAATCTTACAGAAGGAACATCTTCTACTGATGTTGACAGAATAGAATCGTATCTGACCCGCATTAATTATGGATTTGATAACAGGTATTACATGTCGGCATCATGGCGTACCGACGGTTCTTCACGCTTTCATAAAGACCACAGATGGGGACAGTTTTGGAGTGCCGGTGCCTCGTGGATAATATCCGATGAAAAATTTATGAAAAACGTTGAATTTGTGAATAATTTGTCGCTAAAAGCTTCTTATGGTGTAATAGGCAATCAAAATTTGCCTGCCTATTATGCATGGCAGTCATTTTACGATATAACAATGGCTAACGCCGACCAGCAGGGAGCATTGATTTCCACACTGGAAAACCCCAATGTCAGCTGGGAAGAATCAAAGGAACTTAACATAGGTATTTCCGCAGGTTTATTTAACCGTGTTGTAAATCTTGAACTTGAATTTTATAACAGAAACACGGTAAAAATGTTAATGCAGGTACGAAAGCCGAGTTCTATAGGTTTTACCTATTACAACGCCAATATGGGAAGTATGAACAACAAAGGTATAGAAGCGGTTATAAATGTAAAGATATTCAATAAGGAAAATTTCAAATGGAATACAACTTTATCATTAGCCCATAATAAAAACAAAGTTACGGATATTCCCGACCCGCAAACAACAGGAACAACAGTTATTGAAGAAGGCAGGGAAATATATACATATTACATGCCCAAAAGCGCAGGAGTTGACCCTGCTACGGGAGCGCCTCTTTATTGGGCTTATAAAAAGGAATTGGATTCAAATGGAGCAGAGATAAGAGATGCCAACAATCATCCCATACCCGTTCCGGGTTCTGATTACATAACAAGCGACAGGGATTTGGCAAATACATGCAAATATTATTTTGGTAGCCGCCAACCGAAATTGACGGGAGCATTCACTACCGATTTTGTCATATTTAAAAACTTTGATGTTTCATTCTTAACCACATTCTCAATAGGTGGTAAGATTTATAACGGTCAATTTTCAAGCATAATGCAGCCACGGTTACATTTGAAAGAGGCATTTTTTGCAAGCCAGGCATTACGCCGCTGGCAAAAACCCGGAGATATAACAGATGTACCGCGTCTGGAAGTTGAACCAAGCGCTCTTGAAACAGACAGATTTTTAATAAACGCTTCATATTTTGCAATTAAAAATATAACTGTCGGCTATACATTACCAGAAAAAATCATAAAAAAGATTGATATAAAATCGTTACGTATATTCTGTACGCTGGATAATTTTATTATGTTCAATCGTTTGCACGGTATGGACCCTCAATACAGTTTTACTGGTTCCACATCTAATACTTATACGCCTATTCGCAGTTTTTCTATAGGTTTGGACATTAATTTCTAAAAAATAAAAAGAATAAAATATGAAAAAAATAACATTAATATTAATATTGTCAAGTCTTATTATAACATCTTGCGAAGACAGACTTGATACAAGCCCTACCGATGCCGTTCCGAGTAATATTATGATGAATAATACCGATAATGCCATTATATCACTGAACGGCATTTACCGTATGATGTTTGAATGGGGTTATTCTACCACATCAAATTATGGTCATTCGTTCGGCGTGCAGTCATACACAATGGCGGCTAATCTTATGGGTGAAGATTTGATTATAGCAGAATCGGGCGATGGATGGTTTTGGACAGACTATGTGTATAACGTAAAACGGGCATATACAAGTACATCTTATCGTCCTTACGATATTTGGACTTATTTTTACAGAGTAATAGCAAATGTAAATTATATAATAGCGGCAAAAGAAACAATGCAGGGAGAACCGAATGAAATAAATTACATAGTAGGTCAGGCTTATGCCTTGCGCGCTTACAGCTATTTTTATCTGGCGCAGTATTATTCTCGAACATACATTGGTCATGAAAATGAAAAATGCGTTCCCGTTTATACGGAACCGACTTCGTCTGCAACAAAAGGAAATCCCCGCGCTACCGTAAACGATGTTTATGTTTTAATACGTGCAGATATTGATACGGCTGTTAACCGTTTAACAACAGCAAAAAATCGCAGCAGAACAAATGAAACCCATATCGACTATCGTGTCGCAAATGCATTTAAGGCAGATATATGCCTTGTAACAAACGAATGGGAACAAGCGGAAAAAGCAGCAAAAATAGCTCAGGAAAATTTTGAAGTGGGCGATGCGGATGATATTATTGCACCCGGAGGCGAGTCATCATCCTTTAATGATGTCGGACACAAAAATGTAATGTGGGGCAATATAGTTATAAACGATCAAATCAGAGATCATTACCGACAATTTATGTGCCACATGGATACCGAAGGAGAATACGGCTATTACGGTAAAAATGCGCATAAACAGATAAATAAATTGCTGTATGCCAAACTGGGCGCTAATGATATTCGCCGTGCATGGTGGGTGCTTGATGAAAAATATCTTCCAAATAAAGAAGGATACCTTCAAATGAAATTTAAATATCGCGATTATCAAAACGGTATCGCCGACAGAATTTATTTAAGAGTGGAAGAAATGATACTTGTTGAAGCCGAAGCGCTCTGCCGTCAAGGTAAAAATGGAGATGCACAGGCAGCGCTCATGAAACTTATGGAAAAGCGAGACCCTTCATACAGTGTCAGCAAAACAGGAACTGCACTTGGAACATTAACAACAGACGAAACAGGATCCTTACTTGAAGAAATCATTACACAGCGCCGTATTGAACTTTGGGGCGAACACGGTCGCATATATGATATAAAACGACTGAAACAAGGTTTTGTTCGCACAGAAGCAATGGGACATCCAACAGAAGCAATAACTGCGCTTAATAACCTTAAAGTAAATAATCCCGAAACTTACGACTGGGTTTTAACTCTTCCTCAATATGAATTTGATAATAATAAAACATTAAGTCCCAATGAAATTCCAAACGGCGATCAAAATCCGTTCGGCAGTGGTATTTAAAATAATAAACTGAATTTTATAATTTAATAAAAATAAAAATATGAAAAATATAATTAAATTATCATTATTAACAATAATACTTGCTTTTGCAACATCCTGCGATGTTGACCAGACAGGAGCAAGATTTCTCAATGGAAACAGAGGCGTTTCTTTTGATAATGCCAAATACAGGACGACTATCGATGAACCTGAAACAAAAATTTATATTCACGTAGCGCGAGTATCGGCAAGCATGGCAGAAACCATAGGATTAACACACGATTCTCAATATCCGGATATATTTACAATACCGCAAACGGTATCATTTACACAAGGGGAATATGAAAAAAATATTGAAATTCATATTGATATATCCAAGATGATGAGAGGAAAAAATTATGTTTTTAATCTGAAACTCGAAGAAAAAACTTCTTTTGCAGGAGTAAATACAACAGAAATCACTGTTTCACGCCCACTGCCTTGGATAGAAAATATAGGTTATTCAACGTATATATCAGATTGGTATGGGATGAGTGCAGATTCAATACCTACCGACAGCGTTGTGGTTGGAACAGAGATATGGTATCGTTTGAGAGAATGGTTTTATTATCTTGATCCTGACCCTGACTATGTGCATAAAGGATATGATCTGGTATTTATAGTTGACATGGCGAATAATATAAGTGTTCCCGAAACAGCGCAGAATACAGGTAGTTGGTGGGATGAAGATGGTTATGCATATTTTAATTTCATAAGCGCTACAAAGACAGATAGAACCGTTGAATTTCAAGTGAAATATGATTTGCCGGAAGTCGGAGCGGCATGGTCAACTATTTATACAGAAACGGTAATACTTCCATAACATCCCGGCGTATTATATAAAGTCTAATAAAATTTTATAAATAATTGTGATTTATTATATTAAAAATCAACAATTTAATTTAAATATAATTGAAATTTTCGACTGTATTCTATATAACACAGTGAATTGGAAATAAAAAATAATGAATCTTAAATTGGAGAAATTTGGTTAATAACGATGCAAAAAAATAACAACAAATATTTGTGAATCAAAAAAAAGTATTATCTTTGCATCGTAATAATAAGTTATTAACTATGTCATATAT
>JAISOH010000009.1 GCA_031275825.1 Prevotellaceae bacterium
ATTAACTCCGTTGAGCTCCGCTTCGCTTCGATTGCTTCACTGCTTCGCTTTCACAATGACGGACAAACCGGTACGCAGCGACGAAGCAACACGTCATTGCGAACGAAGTGAAGCAAACCATCTGTGTAAATCTCTTTTATCTGTGTCATCTGTGTGCTTATTAACAATTAATCATTATACGAAGCAACCGAAGCCGATATCAACGGGGTTAATCATGGAAATTTAAACAGTTCCAAAATTATTATTTTTTTGTAATTGAAAATTATTTCATAAATTTGCGGCATAATCATACAAAAATTTAATCGCAAATGAAATGTAAAAATACGCATAATGACTTTATCGAACATCCGAAAAACATATATTTCGCATTAACAGCGTTTTCCCTGACTTGGGAAAGTACATTTTTACCCATGGAAACGCTTTCTCCAAGCGGAGAAAGTATATTTTTGCCCATGGAAACGCTTTCTCCAAGCGGAGAAAGTATATTTTTGCCCATGGAAACGCTTTCTCCAAGCGGAGAAAGTATATTTTTACCCATGGAAACGCTTTCTCCAAGCGGAGAAAGTATATTTTTACCCTTGTACATATTTTTGTTGAACAATAAAATTATAAATAGGCATATATCAAACAATTAATAAAATATTAATATTATGAAAATTTCAAAAATTAAATTTATTCTACTTCGCAATGAAGAATGGTTTCAGTTTATGACCGAATTTAAGGATTTGGCAGAGAAATTGACTCCCGAAACGCTCGGTATTTCCGGGCTGTTTACTCAGTTTTTAACCGCATACGCCGATGCCGATGTTGCGGCGGATATCATCCGCAAAAGCCCCGAAACGGCTCAAATGCAGGAAGCCGACCGTAAACGCGATGTTACTTTTCGCGGGCTTGCAGATGCTGTGTCTGCTTTTGGGCATCACTTTAATGCAGGCAAACGTCAGGCTGCCGAAGAGTTGACCATAGTTTTAGACCATTTCGGCAACCTTGCCCAAAAGCCGTCGAACGAAGAAACGGCAGGCATTTACAACCTTTTGCAGGAACTCAACGGCAAATATGCTCCGCAAATGCAACTGCTTGCGCTGGGCGACTGGGCGCAGGAACTCGAGCAAAACAACATCGACTATGAAACGCTTGTCAAACAGCGCAACACGGAACTCGCCGAACGTCCGAAACTGCGCATGACGGATGTGCGCAGGCAAACTCAGGACATTTACAGCAAAATCACCGAACGCATCGAAGCGCTGGCGGTTGTGAACGGCGAAGACGCATACGTTCCGTTTGTTGACGAACTTAACGTCTTCGTCAAACGCTACAACAGTATTATAAACCAGCGTCAGGGACGCAGGGAAGCCGCCGCCGAACGGCAACTACCGAATGAGAGTTGACGGTTAATGTGCATAATGAAGATTTACAAAATAATAAAAGAACGATGAAAAGAAAAATTTTATTATTAGCAGCCTTTGCAGGCTTAATGATAATGAGCGGCTGCTCGAAAGATGAGCCGCATATTGCGGCAACAGGCATCAGCCTTAATAAAACAGAATTGACGCTTGCCGCAGGCGGGAAGGAAACCCTTGTTGCAACGATAACGCCTGCCGATGCAACAAATAAAAATGTAATATGGAGTAGCAGCAATGCTTATATTGCCTCCGTAAATGCGCAAACAGGAGAAGTTACAGCAGTAGCCGATGGCACGGCAACCATTACTGCTACAACGCAGGATGGAAGCTATACGGCAACCTGCGAGGTAAAGGTAAATGACATTTTAAGAACTTATCTCAAACTTGATTTATTGCAATATGCAGGCAATACCGTTGCCATAACTTATACCGATGGCGGTACCGAAAATCTTACAAGGAATAACGACGGCTATTTCCATATCAACAAGAGCAATAAAACACTAAAAAGCATTACTCTTGAAGGCGGCTCGCCAATACTGATTGGGCGCAAAACCGATGCTGACCTCACGTTTAAAACAAGCGGCGCGGGAATTGCTTTTCGCAATGCCGTAAACGATACTGTTCCCATAGGTTCGTATGCCGAGCTTCAATTGATAGATACGCAATTGCACGGTATATACGAGCAGGAAGCCGATATAGATTTAATGAACGAAGAATGGACTCCGATAGGCACATATCAAAGGTATTTTGACGGCGTATTTAATGGTAGCGTTTACACACTGGCAAACTTAAAAATAACAGGAAATAAAGCGTATGTCGGGTTATTTGGCGCATCTGCTAATATAGGTATAAGTAGAATATGCAATGTACATATTATTTCCGGCTCTGTGTCTGGACAGTTTGGCGTAGGCAGTATATGCGGAGGCGCTTTTGCAGGGAGAATAAGTAATTGTTACAGCGCATGCACGGTATCAGGAACTGATATTCAGATTGGAGGTATCTGCGGACTAAGTCTTGAAGGAAGTATATTAAATTGTTATTATTCAGGCGTTGTATCAAACACTGATAAATATACTGGAGGTATATGCGGCTACAATTATAATGGAAGAATCTTAACATGTTATAATACAGGTTCTGTATCAGGAAAAGATTATGCAGGTGGCATATCAGGATATAATACTACTTTAGCCAATATTACTGCCTGTTATAATATGGGGACTGTGTTGGCAAATAACAATTATGCAGGTGGAATATGCGGAGCCAACTTAAAAGATGTTATCGCCTGTTATAACACCGGATCAGTGTCGGCTGGCGGTAATAATGCAGGCGGCGTATGCGGACGTAATACTGCAAATATTACGGCATGTTACAATACAGGTTATTTGCTGGGAAGCAATAATGTCGGCGGAATAATAGGAGAAAATGCCGCAACAGTAACAGCCTGCTATTGGAAAGATGTAGCAGGAGATGATGCCGATTATGGTATTGGCAGTCTGGCTTCAAATACAGGTGCAATACCGTTTAGCGCAAGCGCATGGCCCAATGCAGCCGAAAATGCGGAATGGGGCATTGGAGATGGCAGCGGCAGCGGCAAATACTGGAAATCGCTCGGCGGCTGGAACAGCGGCAATCCTGTTTATCCAAAACTGTATTTTGAACAGTAAGTTTGTATATTAAATACACTGATAAATTACAAATAACGGTAATTGGAAATATTTCCTGGATTTATCTAAATACCTCTGGATTAACTCCGTTGAACTCCGCTTTGCTTCGATTGCTTCACTTCGCTCGCAATTACGCGCTACGGCTTGTTTGCCCGTCATTGCGAACCCGCAGGGTGAAGCAATCTATATTTACGTTTATTATTTTCATTATTCATTAATTAGTCTCTCCTTAAAAATAAAAAAATCAGCAATAATACGACATTATTTCAGTCGGTTTTGTTTTTACATAAGAGCAAGCAACACGTCATTGCGAGCGAAGCGAAGCAAACCAGAGTGAAAAAATAAACAGAAACTGATTCTCTGGATTGCTTCGGGCGTTCCGCCCTCGCAATGACGAACACAAAGAAGAAAAAACCTGTTCCTGTTTTGCCGACTTTTAGCCTGTATGTACGTAAAACACAGTATTTTTATTCGATATTTTACACTTATAACTTGTTTATAATAAATGATTTCACCACTTATTAAGGAGAGACTAATTAAATTACGTAGAGATTAAAGTCAGATAGAAATTTTATGACATAAATATTACGCGCAGGCTGTCGCTGTTGACATGGATAACCGCCGCCATGCTGACGAATTTATATTATCTTTGCCGTCAAAATTATAAAAGATGAGATTATTGATATTACTTACATGTATTTTATGTTTTTCGCAATCCTTGATATTTGCCCAAACGGGAAAAATTTCGCAAACCGTTTACAGTCAAATTTCGGATGCCGAAAAATATGCTGCCAAAATTAATAAAAACAGTCTGGAAGAAATTGTAAAAACTCTTTGCTCTCCCGAATTTGAAGGCAGGCGATTTGGTACCGACGGCAATAAAAAAGCAATGGAATACGTTGAATCCGAATTTGAAAAACGCAATATTTCAAAATCAGACGGTAACTGGTACTGGCAATTTTTTAAAGATGGTGAAAAATACGGAATAAATTTGATAGGATTTATTGAGGGATATTTGTATCCCGATGAAAGCATAGTAATCGCCTGCCATTATGACGGTCTCGGAACGATTGATAACACATTGTTTCCAAGCGCCGACGACAATGCCACCGGAGTTGCCGCTCTTATCGAAATTGCCGAAGCTTTTGCTGCTGCTGCAAATAATAATGCACGACCAAAACGTTCGGTAATTTTTATTGCTTTTGACGCAGGAAAACAGGGAATGTCAGGCTCAAAAATATATTCCAAATATCCTGTCAAACCTGTTGAAAAAATTCAAATACTGCTTAATATGGATATGCTTGGACGCGATGACTGCGGACTTAAAAAAAATGAAACCAATTACGTTTTTTTGCTTAAAAATGACAGTACGCTTCCGTTTTTAATGCAAATAAGCGACAGTATAAATTCAATTCATACGCATCTTGACATAGAATACGATTTCTATAAAAACAGGCAGGTTTTTGATTTGTTTTATCCTACATCCGACCATTACAGTTTTACAGATAAAGTTCCTGCCGTATTTTATACAGGCGGAATAAATGCCGATGTTCATTCGCAAAACGACACTCCCGATAAAATATCATATTCAACGCTTCGTAACAGAACACTGCTTGTTTTTTATACCGCATGGATTTATGCCAACAGATAGTTATGTCTTAAAAATTCAAATTTTCAGACATAAAAACAAGTCAAGTAATATTTTTCAGAATTTTTATCTTCTGCATATCGTCCCCGCTACGTTGATGACAGAAGCGAAGTTCCCGACTGCTGCAAAACAGAATCTTCGCCAAAATAAAAGATACAAACAAATGACCGGTTAATTGAAAATATTCCGCTCAAGACAAATTCTGAAAACCTGCTGCTGTTCTATCTCACCGAATGGGGCTGTATCAAAAGTCCGGTTTCGTCTTTGCGAGCCGTTAGGCGAAGCAATCCAGATATTGATTATCAATGGCTTGCTTCGTCGCTGCGCTCCTCGCAATGACGTTTTGCTTCGGGCTTCAGCCTCGCAATAACGTGTAAAATACCCTTTTGAGACAGCCTTCATATTCTTAATATTTTAAAGGTTATTATAAATCTTCTCCCTGTGCTCTGTTATATTCATTGTCATAATAAATTGAAATATAATATTCACCATAGAGTTCGTTAATCGTAAACCAGACTAATTTCTTGGAATCCGAACTTGGCAATTGATAAAAAGCCGCTTGGTACTGCTTGTTTTTAATGGACATTTTATAAGAAATATCCTCATCTTCTGATATAGTTTGGTCTGACAACGTAGCGGAAACATACTTTTTATTATCCTGAAATTGTCGGCAGAGATTATTGAATCTGATTTTAATATCACCCTCACTAATTCCAATGGCATTAGTAACCATAATTCGATATACCTTATTATTATTAGTCCCAATGTGTATATTGACTTTTGTTCCATTAAACTCACCCACCAGTATATCTTTGTCATACGAACTGCCGGTATATCCTTTTGCTTTCAATTTCGCTATCATTTCTGATTTTGTTCCATCGACAGGAATACCAAGAAACTGTGTTACATCTTTTTTTTGAGCATACAGGGATACTGATAGCAGAAATTGCATAAAAACCAGTACGAAAATTTTTATATTTTTATTCATCATTTAATTTTTATTTTTTCCTGCTCTTACGGCTTTGCAGGTCTTGCCCCGTTTTTAGAATGGTTGCCGGACTCCATCGATTGCCCAAAACTCAAATTCAATTTGAAATACGCACATAAAAAAAGCGCGGACAAACTCAATTTTATCCGTTCCATGAGGTTCTAGACTACCTAACTAACAAAATCAAAATGAATAAAGCCCACGCCGGAAGCGACGTGAGCGTTCATTGCTTTATCCATTGTTAGTTCTCGAAATTGTCTAGATTTCATGGAACTTGAATACAAGCTAAACGCTTTTTCCAATAAAAACTTAAAATGTGCGTAATGCCTGCCTGTTTTTAATCCATAAGCATACAGTATTTACATTATGGACACAAAGTTATAAACAATATTTAATAATGCAAAATTTATGTAAAAATTTATCAAAAATTTTTTCAAATAATCAACGTGCGGGAAAATGTCTGTTTCAAAAGTTCATTATCTTTTTCAATATCAAATCAATTTTGCATGGACTTATGCCGGCAAATAAAAACAAACAGGTATAAAAAATAAAGGTTGCAAAACAGTTTACAACCTTCATTTCAATAATAATGAAAAGTTTATTTTTTGAAGTAACGGTTGTACAGTCCTTCAAATCCTTTGCCGTGACGGGCTTCGTCCTTGCACATTTCATGTACTGTGTCGTGTATTGCATCCAGGTTTTGCTGTTTTGCCAAAGTGGCAATACGTTTTTTGTCGGCGCAGGCGCCCGCTTCGGCTTCCATTCGTTTTTTGAGGTTTGTTTCCGTATCCCAAACAATTTCGCCAAGTAATTCTGCAAATTTAGCGCAATGTTCGGCTTCTTCAAATGCATAACGTTTAAACGCTTCGGCAATTTCGGGATAACCTTCGCGGTCGGCTTGGCGGCTCATTGCCAAATACATTCCCACTTCGGTGGCTTCGCCCATAAAGTGAGCCTGCAATCCTTCCCAGATAACAGAATCAACGCCTTTGGCAACGCCTGTTACATGCTCATCTGCAAATTGCAATGCGCCTTGGTTTTCAACCATTTCTTTAAATTTTTCTTTTGGTTGCTTGCATTGAGGGCAACGTTCGGGAGCTTCATCCCCTTCGTGTACATAACCGCACACGGTACAAATCCATTTTTTCTTCATTTTGTAAAATTTAAGAGTTTATAAAATATTAAATGAGTTTTTATTGCATTTTTCGCAATATCCTTTATAATAAAGATGGCTTTCCGTTATTTCCAGATTGCCTATTTTTTTCATTGTCATCATTTTGAAATTTTTGATGGATATATCTATCACGCAACCGCAATTTTTACATTTGAAATGCGCATGTTTCGTAATGTTTGCATCATATCTTACGTTTTTGTCGTCAATAGTTATTTCAATTATAACTCCATGCTTTGCAAGTAATTTCAAAGTGTTGTAAACAGTAGTTTTCGACAGGGTTGGAATAGACAGGTATAAATCGTTAAATATGGTATCTGCCGTAGGATGCGTATAATTATTCAGCAGATAATTCATCACGGCAATACGCTGTAACGAAGGTTTTATCCCGAATTCATCCAATCTGTTCATTGCATTTGTTTGTATCTCCATATTATAATTGTAATAATTACAAATTTGTTTTTTTTACAAAAATATTAAAATAATTTCAACTGCAAAAATATTTTCAGATAATATAAAATTTTTCAACATTTTTAACGGTAATCACTGACTATTTGTATAATCTTGCTTTTTTAACACTTCCCTCAATTTTTTTCTGTCCAATAATATATATTATTGGACAGAAACGCGTGAAACCCGCTTAAATATTGGGATTACAGGGTATTTACATATTTGACGCTAATAGCAACTGTTGATATAATTATTTAATATTAAAATATTTACACTTATGGCAAAATTAAAAAACAATGTATTAACCTGCGGGTTAAACGGAAATATTGGCAATTTGCCGGTATTTC
>JAISOH010000159.1 GCA_031275825.1 Prevotellaceae bacterium
AAAACTGAACCTTATCCAGCAAATGGACGGACAAGCCGAAATAATAACCAAAGACCTGCGCCTGATAGAACAGTTTATACAACCCTTAAGAGCGCTGTTTGATAAAAGATAAATCGCAATATTCCATATATGTTTTCCGTGTGAGCAGACATCCCGAAACACCGGTTGATATTCGTTCCTGTTGACTTGCAAAAACGAAACCGTACTTTTGAATAAACTTTTTTAGAACATATAATTTTTGCCAATTTTTATTTGTAAAAACAACCATATAAAAGGGGTATAATCGTTTATTGGTTTCATTAACTAAAATTAACCTGTTTGTTTTGGCAGTCTTTTTAATGTTTTATACTTTTGTAAAGAATTATAATCAATGCAAAATATTTTACATAAAATATTATCGCTCATTCTTTGTGTTGCATACATATTTGCATCATGGGGTTTTGTAGGTCATGTTTGTAATAGCGGCAATACAGATGTAACTTACATATCGCTGTTTGTAAACAATGAATGTAACTACTGTCTGGAAAATAAAAATACCGAACGGCAATGTTGCTATCATCTTGCAAATCAACAGCAGCACGAAGATGAAGACTGCTGCGAAAAAACTATTAAAAAAATCAGCAGCGACCAAAACTGTTCGCAATACAGCGGTATTTCCGAATCAATATTTTTGACAGTAAATTCTGTTATATTTCCTTCAGAACCTGATTTGATTTCTGCTGATTTGTCAAATTCAACGACAACTTATACTCCACTGATTAACAGCAAAATTCCTTTAATTTACATTACGGGGCAATTACGTTTATGATTTGTTTTTAAGTTTTCTATATATGCCGAACCGAAAACGGTTTTGGCTCTCATGCAATTTTCAATCAAATTTAATTTTTAAACAAATCATAAAATAAAATGAAAAATATAAAATATATCTTTATAATATTACCGGTTTTAACGTTATGCAGTCAGAAAGCGTTTGCGCAAAAAAGCATAACAGGAAAAATATTTGCCATCGACAGCAAAGGCGATAAAAGTCCTCTTGGCTTTGCATCGGTTATCTGGGAAAAAACAAATGCCGGCGTTTCAGCAGATGAAAACGGAAACTTTTCAATCAAAAGAATTGATGGTGAAAATGCAAGCCTTATCGCTTCTTTTATAGGCTACACAAACGATACGCTTGCAATTATACCCGAAGCCGAAGAAGTCGAGTTTGTTCTGTATGAAACATCCCAACTGCTTAACGAGGCAAATGTTGTTGCACGACAAAAAGGAAGTTACATTTCCAAATTATCGCCAATAATAACAGAAATTATAACAAGTGCAGGACTTTCAAAACTTGCATGTTGCAATCTTGCCGAGAGTTTTGAAAATTCGGCAAGCGTGTCGGTTGGTTACAGCGACGCCGTTTCGGGAGCGCGTCAAATTCGCATGCTCGGACTTGCAGGAACTTATGTTCAAATGCTTGATGAAAATATTCCGACACTGCGTGGTATAGCCTCTACTTACGGATTAAGTTTTACTCCGGGGCAATGGCTCGAAAGCATTCAGGTTTCAAAAGGAACATCCTCGGTGCTGAACGGATATGAAGCCATAGCAGGCCAGATAAATGTTGAACATCTCAAACCTGACAACAGCGAACCTTTGTTTGTAAACCTCTACGGCGATAATGATGCTCGTTTTGAAGCAAATATTACATCGGCTTTGAAACTTAACGACAAGTTAAGCACTGTAATATTTACACACGGCTCGACAGATGCAAAAGCCCACGATGACAACAACGATGGATTTATTGACACGCCGAAGAAAAAACAGATAAATGCAGGAAACCGCTGGCTGTATTCGGCTGATAAAGTAATTATACACTTCGGTTATCGCTTTTTGACCGAAAGTCGCGAAAGCGGACAAATACATGCCGATATGCCTGGTGCATACATATCGAATATAAAAAACAGGCATTTCAATGCTTATGCCAAAATAGGTTTTCCGCTTAACGAAAGCGGTTCGCACAGCATAGGAATTATCACAAGTTATGCATATCACAGGCAAAATTCATATTTTGGTAAAAAAACCTACGATGCTCAACAAAATTCGGTTATATCAAATATTTTGTGGCAATCGGCGTTTGACAATGCCGAAAAACATCGCTATACGATTGGCGCAACTTTTTCACATGATAATTATAATGAACAGTTTGTCGACAGCAAATATGTAAATTCGTGGACCGGCGACAGAGTAGAAAACGTAAGCGGAACTTTTGCTCAATATACGTTCAAGCCAGACGAAAATTTTGATTTGCTTGCAGGATTGCGTATCGACCGCAATAACATGTACAGGGAAACGCTTGTAACTCCGCGAATACACGTGCGCTATAACTTTACAGAAAACTCAACGTTTCGCGCTTCGGCAGGTCGAGGATTTTATTCTCCCAGCATTATTTCTTCCAATATCGGCATACTTGCAACAGGCAGAAAAATTTTGATAGATGAAAATATAAAAATGGAAAAAGCATGGACGGCAGGCGCAAGTTTTACGCAAAATTTCAAAATCGGAGAAAACAGTAAAGGATATATCAATTTTGATTTTTTTCATACCGGTTTCCAAAATCAAACCATTGTTGATGTTGAAGAAAGCGCCGAATATATTCGCATAGGCAATCTTAACGGCAAATCATATTCCAACAGTTATCAGGCAGATTTCAATATTGATCCGTTTGCTCGATTCAATATTTTTGCAACTTTCCGTTACAGTCAAACAAAGGTTGATATGAGTCGCGGTCTGGTTGAAAAACCTCTGATTGACAGATTTAAAGCCCTTGTAAATTTATCTTATTCCACAAAATTCGAGAAATGGAAATTTGATTTTACGGCACAGATGAATGGAAGTAGCCGTTTACCTTTTTATGCAGCGCAAACATGGAAAAAAGAACGCTCAAAATCATATCCGCTGTTTTTTGCGCAAATAACTAAAAAATATAAAAATTTTGATGTTTATATAGGCTGCGAAAACATTGGTAACTATATTCAAAAACAAGCCATAATAAATGCGGAAAATCCTTTTGAAGATAAATTTGATGCATCTGTAATTTATGCACCTTTAATGGGACGTAAAATTTATTTGGGGATACGATTTAAATTAAAAAGAACAGGAGAATTATAATAAACAAATCATAATAAACCGTATTAATTATTAATAATAAAAAATAGAATTATGAAAAAAATTTTAATTATTGCGTTATCTTTATTAACGCTGACTTTTGCAGCAAATGCACAGAACAAAAAAAATGACAAAATTTCGGAAATCAAACTTGCCGTATCAAACATGCATGGCGATCATTGCAAACAACGTATCGAAGAAAATATTCCTTTTGAAAAAGGCATAAAAGACGTTGTTGTGAATCTTAAAGACAACACGGTTACAGTGAAATACGACAACACAAAAACCGATGTTGAAAAAATCAGGGAATCGTTCAAAAAATTAGGATATCCTACGGAAGTTTCATACAATTTGGAAAAGAAAAAGGAATGAAACACAGCATTATCGCAGCGAAATTAATTATTTATTCTCTGTTATAATTTTACGACTGTGATGACGAACGGAAATCACTCTGCACTGCCTCCGGCATCGTTGGTGACGACAAAGCAATCATGGTCACTGTGAAGAGGCTGTCTCAAAAGGACAGCCTCCTTTTTTTAATTTCAGGCGACAAGTTGCAGCCTTGCCGGATAAAATGGATTGATTTTTTGATGACGGGCAAAAAACACAGCAAAAATTGTTA
>JAISOH010000197.1 GCA_031275825.1 Prevotellaceae bacterium
ATTAACGCTATTATGGCTTTGCACGAACGCAGCAAACCCTCGCCATACTGTAAAGCCGCCTTCCTTCGTGTCGAACGGGGATGGTATATACTGAATCCGCATATAGAATTGAAAATGACAGAATGAGAACCGGTTTTGCAAAACACGCTGTTGCGGAATCCGAAAAAAGTCGTACTTTCGCAATTTCTTAACAGGGTAAAATAGTAATGAGTGTAGTTAAACAAAGAGATAAAATGATATGAAACAGAGTAAAAACAAATTCGGACAATATTTTACGCCTGCTATAGTTGCAGATTTTATGATTGAGCTGGCTGATATTGTATCCGAATCTAAAATTTTAGAACCGTCATGCGGACAGGGGGTTTTTCTTGACTTGTTGAAACAAAAGGGATTTAAAAATATTTCCGCTTATGAAATAGACAGTGATTTGGCACGTGATTTTCAAAATGTAAAATATGAAAGTTTTGTAACGGCAAATATCAGGGAAACTTTCGATTTAATCATAGGAAATCCGCCATATATCCGATGGAAACATTTAGAAGATGAATTGAAACAGGAATTGTCCGTAAATTTCCTTTGGAATAAATATTGCAATTCATTGTGTGACTATTTGTATATTTTCATTTTGAAATCCATTGAATTACTGAATGACAACGGGCAGTTGATTTTTATTTGTCCCGAATATTGGATGAATACCACACATTCTGTTTTGTTACGTAATTACATGGTATCAAACGGATACTTTGATGAAATTTTTCATTTCAATGAAACACCGATTTTTGATAAAGTTACTGTTTCAACCATTATTTTTAAATACATTAAAAGCAAACAGAAGAAAAATAACATCAAGGTTACGAAATATTATGTAAATCAAAAACTGACAGTTGATATTTTATGCAAACTCAAAACAGGAGAATTACAAGGCAATGCAGATTTTATAGAAATTCCGCAGTTTAAACTTAACGAAAGATGGTTACTGGAAACTGGAGAAATTCAAAATGAATTAAGAACTTTTGAAAAGAACTGTCGGAAAATACAGCAAACGACTAATTTGTTCACTTTGCCGGAAAATGATACCCGATATGATTTACACACAATAGGCGAATTTTGCGATATCGGGAATGGTTTAGTCAGTGGTTTGGACAGAGCATTCCAGGTAAACGGAGATGCGCTAAATGAATTTGAAAAGCAGGCGATTATTAAAGTAATAAAAGCGAAAGACCTTAACCCTTATTTCCCGAACAAATATGTTCCATACATTTACATACCGGAAGGATTGTCTATTGAAGAAGTACAGGAAAAATATCCAAATTTTTATGCTCATTTTTTGTTATTCAAACAGGATTTGGAAAAAAGATATCAGTATAATCGCAAAATCAATTTTTGGGAATGGGTATTTTTACGCAATTTCAATTTGTTTAGTAAAGATGAAAAACGAATTTTCGTACCCTGCAAGGAGCGAATCTCTAACAAAAATTATTTTCGTTTTTCATTAGTAGATAAGAATATATACCCGACTCAGGATGTAACTGCAATTTTCAAAAAACCCGAAACAAAGGAGAGTTTGGAATATATTGTGGCCTATCTGAATAATTCCAGTATTTTTGACTGGCTGAAATGCAATGGCATTGTGAAAGGGAATATCGTAGAATTTTCCGAAAAACCCATAGCAAGTATTCCATTCCGTCCCATTAACTGGAAAAAATCAGATGAAGTCGAAATGCATGATGCGATTACAGAACTGACCGCTCAATATATTGCAACAAAGGAAAATACCATATTAAATAAAATCAATTATTCGGTAAATCAACTCATACGTTCATGATAGTTAATTATACAGATTTAATACAAAAAATTAAGAAAACAACTGTTCTTAAACCGTTGTCAGGCACATTGTCAGGACATGCGACAGGCGAGCCGTTTGACAAACACGTCTATGCCGAAATCAAAAAGCAGTTTCCTGTGAACACCTTTCGTCAATATGAATATTTAAATGATTTATACAGCAAAAATCCCGATGTAATCGGTTTTGATGCAAGGCAAAAATTAGTTGACTCTCCAACGGTTTTATTTTTGTTAAGTCGTGGTAAAAATGCCACAGATAAATGGAGTCTTGAAAATCCATTTGAAGAAAAGCAAAATGATACCGCTGATATTATCGTAGTTTACAATGATTTTTATGAGTTGATTGATATTAAAACACGCAATATTTCGAAATCCGCACAGCCTCCCAATATTATTTCGGCTTACAAATTGGCTCAACTGTGTGCCAGGATGATTGACAACAAAGAATTTGATAATTTTACTGTCAATTATTTTGAGATTGACTGGGTATTGGTAAAGGATAAATTAGTGTGTGAAGACGCCCATTATGCCTGTCTGTTTAATGCTAACCCTGTTGATTTGTATATAAATTGGGCTGCGGCAATGCAAATACAGTTTCATGTTTGCGATTTGGACCAGTCATTCAAAGGTACACGCGAACAATGGGCGAAAGACTATTTAAGCCATTTTGTAAATCAAGCAAAAAAACGGGCTGATAATATGATAGAAAAATTCGTAAAACCGTTTGAAAAGTATATAAAATAATATGGCCGCAGACAAAAAGATTTACCTTGAAAATTAAATCGGCGAAGCCAGATAAAAGATATAACAGATGACACAGATTAAACAGATTTACACAGATTTACACAGATTGAGCAAATTTTATCTGTGTGTATTCGTATAAGCCGGCCTTATGTCAGGCGAAAAGTTTCGGAAAGATATCGAACTCGTTGTCGCGAACAGCAAAAACCTGCCGGACACTGTCTCACACCGTTTATTCATCAATATGATAAAATTAATATAACTTTGCGAAATATTTAATAAAACATAGATTATGTCATATTTTAGGAAACTTGTTATCATACTTGCTTTTACAAACTTTG
>JAISOH010000126.1 GCA_031275825.1 Prevotellaceae bacterium
TTACTGTTTGACATGTTTTAATGTGAAAATAAATATTTTGCATTTATTTCAAAATAATTTTGTAATTTTGTACCCGATTGTTTATCCTTGAATTTATATGATAGATGCTTTATACAAATTGCTTATAATAAAAACGTATAATTTTTGTAAAATAAATAATAATTTTTTGTTTTTCTAAATCTACAACAAGTAAAAATAATAATATGGAAAAGAAAAAAACACACATTTTAATAATATTGATACTGCTGATTTTTACAGCAGTACCGGTTAGTTCCCAAACATTAAAAACTGCTGATATGTACTTCAAAGGAGGAGCGTATTTCACTGCTGCTAAAATGTATCGTGATCTCGTTAATCTAAAAAACAAAAATACAGAAGTAAAAACACGACGGGGAGAAATTTTATTTCGCATAGGCGAATGTTACAGAAAAATGAATAAACCCACAGATGCAAAAAAATGGTATATTCAGGCGGAAAATGCAGGATACACCGAATCAGACTTATATTATAGCTTGGGCAATATACAGTTGAATGAAAGTAATTATGCCGATGCAAAAGCTTCGTTTAAAGCGGCAAAAGATAAAAATCCCGGCGACATGCGGATAGAATCAAAAATAATGTCATGCGATTTGTACGAAACATATTCTAAAGAAAACGGACAATATCAAATAAAACCTGTGGAAAGTCTGAATACGAGAGGAAGCGAATACGGTTTGTCATTTTACGGAGATAAACTGATATTTGCGTCAACAGGAGTAGGCAGTTCAAAAAAAACAATTTCGGAACGCACAGGCTTACCGTACTCCGATATATACATGGCATCTCCCGATTCTCGTTCTGTGTACGGAAAACAGGTAAAACTCGAATCAATGTCAAACAGCAAAGTAAATGAAGGCACATTTTGCTATGATGTTCGTGAAGATCAGTTATACTGTACGCGTTGCGAACAAAATAACAAAGGCTGTTCCATAGTTAAAATAAATATAAAGGACGGAAAATACAAAGAAAGCGGAAAACTCAAATTAGGCAAGAATACCTATGGCGCAGGACATCCATACATAACCGAAGACGGAGATAGAATATATTTTACATCTACAATGGAAGGAGGATATGGAGGAGCCGACTTGTGGTACGTTGACAGAGGAGCGGATGGACAATACGGATATCCGGTAAATCTGGGAGAAAATATAAATACGGCAGGAGATGAAGTATTTCCATCGTTTATTGATAACGTATTGTATTTCGCATCCGATGGACATCCGGGTTTAGGCGGTTTGGACTTGTTTGCAAGCTATATTGAAGAAGATGAAACTTTCAGTAAACCGTTTAATCTGAGAGCGCCGATTAACTCATCATGGGATGACTTCAATTTGGTTCATCGACCAAATTCAACCACAGGATTATTTATAACTAACAGAAACAATGCCAAAAACAGCGATGATATTTATATGTTCGATAATTTTCCTCCGCAACTGCTGATTCTCAACGGACAAGTGTACGACGAAGAAACGAAAGCGCCGATAAAAGATTATACGGTTGCCATAAATGATGGAACAACAAAAATATATGAACGAAAAGTAACAGACGAAAACGGATATTTCATCTATATAGGACAGGAAAAAAACTATAATATACAAATAACATCACCCGGATATTTATCAGGCACAAAAACAGTAAATACGGCAGGCGTGAAACTTTTTTCCGAATTGGGAGCAGATATTTATTTGGTAAAAGAAAAGATAGCAGAACAACCTGTAACTGTTCCTGTTACAAAAACGCCTATAACCATAGTAATGAAAGATATTTTCTATGAATTTGACAAATTCCGGCTGACAGAAGCTTCTAAACACGAACTGGATAACTACATTGAGTATTTCAATCAGTATCCTGACATGATAGTTGAAATAAATTCACATACCGATTCACAAGGAAGCCACAGTTACAATAAAAAATTATCAGAAGACAGAGCAAAGGCGGTAGTAGAATATTTTATGTCGAAAGGAATAAGTTCTAACAGATTATTGTGGAGAGGTTACGGTGAAAGTCAATTAATTATACCTAATGCCCGCACAGAAGCGGAACATCAGGCAAATAGACGTACGGTATTTAAAATATTGAAATTGGGAGATGCTTCCGTAAATACGGAAATACGAAATGTTTCGACTTCGGAAATACCGAACAGTTCACAAAACATAATAGACATAAGCGGTTGGTGGCTTCAAGTACACGAATCGACAAGTTATAACGAATTTGAATTGCCCATTATAAAACAAGCCCGTCGCATAAGCGGTAAAAACATTAATTTGGTAAAATCAAGCGATGGTAAATACTTGTATTGTATTCAATATGCAACAAAAAATGAGGCGCTTCAAACACAGTTATTATTGCTCAAGGAAAATGTACATACGGCATTGATGCAATTTTAATTGTAAAATGTAAATATTATAATAAAAATGAAAAAAAGTTTAATAATTATATTATTGATGTTACCCGTTTGTATTGCAGGACAAACCGACATACAGATGAGTCAGCACATGTTTAATCGAACAACCTATAATCCTGCATCAACAGGAGCATCCCGGTATGTAAACATATACGCACACTGGCGCGACCAGTGGCAGGGATTTGGAAAAAATGCGCCAAAAACAATGTTTTTGACAACTCATGCGTATTTTCCAAAACTGAAATCAGGATTGGGCGTAGTGGCGATAAACGACAAAATAAGTTTTGAACGTAATATGTTATTCAAATTATCATATGCTTATCACGTTCATTTAACAACAAGTTCATATCTCTCGTTAGGATTGAGTGCAGGCATATTAAACCGGTATATAGACTTTTCCAAGGCAACCTTTGAAGAACTTGCCGGTTATGAAGGTACGCTTGAATTGATAAATAAATGGACGGCAGATTTTGATTTTGGGATAGAGTACAATATGGAAAGATTTACGGCAGGAATATCGGTAACGCACATAAACAAAACTGCAGATAAAGCCGTATATGATAATATGGGACATCATTTTTACGGATATGTTAAATACAGATTCGGACTGGGCGTAGATTTTGATCTGGTTCCGGCGCTGTTTGCTCAGAACAGTAAAAAATCTACGCATATTGAATCCAATTTAATATTGTTTTACCGTAATAAAGCATGGATAGGTGCAAGTTATAGAATGGATGATAAATTCAAATCCGAATCCGTAGTAGGCATAATCGGAATTGACTTAATGGGTTTTTTGCGTCTTGGTTATTCGTTTGATTATAATATAGGTCAAATAGGAAAATACGCCAATAACACGCACGAAATAATGTTGGGAATACGCTTGAGCAGACCAAATCAGATATATGCAAGATCTCCGAGATTCTTTGAATAATATGCAAATTATATCATAAAAGGTATTTGAAAATAATATTTATATTAAGTCTAATAAATGTTTTCAATTAAATTGCAGACTGACAAGATCTGTTGTCTGCATATATGTTTGTGCCATTGGTGGAAGTCCGAAAAGGCGTTCCTGCATTGATTTTACCCATCTGTTGTGGGTAACTTGTTTTCGCATTAACCGTCATACCCGCTCAACCGTATTCAGGTCGGGTGAATATGGCGGCAAAAATATCAGTTCAATGCTCCCCCTGTAACGTTCCAATATGGGTTTTAATCGTTTAGTATGATGAAAACGGACATTGTCAAGCGCCAATACACCTTTTTCCCGGCGAATGCACGTACACATTTAACAGGAAAACGGAAAAATGTTTTCGTGTTGCCTCTCTACGCCGTATCAACTATCAGTTCGCCGGTGTGAGGATTGACTGCCTCAAAAATGGTTCTTCGCTCGCGTTTGCGCTGACTCTGAATTACTTTGGGCTGTTTCCCTTTTTCCGACCATGCATATAAAACGGTGGATGTATTTGACAGAGAAGTCTCATCTTCAAACAACACTATCTTTCAATCCTTCAACGCCACGAGAATTAAAACGGGATACCCAATTGTATATGGATTTGTGGCTTGTATTATACACGCTTTGCAATTCTTTGGCTTTTTTCCCAAATGTTATCT
>JAISOH010000042.1 GCA_031275825.1 Prevotellaceae bacterium
AATTTGTTTTTCAAAGAATGAACAAATACATGACAATATTATTGGAATGTATATTGAAAAATTTTATTACAAAACCGGAATTTATGGAAATAATTAACCATACAATTTGGGACACTACCGAAAATTGAATACATCGGATAAAGATTTTCAAATATTCAAAGCATTATTGAGTGATGATCCATTGGGACTGTATATGCAAGGTAAAATCAAAGTCGAGGAAGCGTACAGCAGCATAAAGCAAAAAGGTATGCAAACCGATATCGATTTGAAAGAGTTTTTTTACCTGCTTTCGGTGTACTATCAATGCGATGTTGCAAGTTATACGGTTGATGCAGGCGGATTAAAATATCTGGAATATTTATTTGAATATAAGGACAACCGGAAGATATACAACTATGATGCTAAATTATTGAAATTTTCGTTAAGGTATCAACAGAAATACAATGCCTTGCTTGACAAAATAACCGGCTTTGAAAACAAGAAAAATGAGGTTTTTAATGAAACTCTTCCAAATATAAAACTTATACAGGGGAACATTTTCAATTCTAAATTGCAAGTAATAGTAAATACCGTTAATTGCGTAGGAGTGATGGGAAAAGGCGTTGCACTTGTTTTCAAACTACGCTATCCTAATATGTTTGAGAAATATCAGGAGTATTGCAAAAGCAAACAGATAGGTATTGGTAAATTGTGGTTGTATAAAGGCGAGTTAGATGCCCCGTGGGTGCTGAACTTTCCAACAAAATTTCATTGGAAGTATCCAAGCAAAATCGAATACATTGTTAAGGGACTGCAAAAATTTGTTGATACTTATCAGGAAAAAGAGATAACTTCAATTGCTTTTCCTTTGCTTGGCACTCATAACGGTGGATTAAATAAAGAAGAAGTGTTATCTTTAATGTATGATTATTTAGGGAAATGCAATATTCCGATTGAAATATATGAATATAACCCTCTTGCTTCTGATGATTTGTTTGAAACATTCAAAGTCAAATGGAACTCAATTCCGGAAACAAAGAAAAAAGTAGAAACAGGTGTCAGAACTCAAAAACAGATTGACACAATAAATATAGCCGTAAATTCCGATTCCATTAAATCAATGATTGCGTTAATTGAATATGATGGAATAGGGTTGAAAACGATGGAAAAATGCTTTAAGTTAGTAATGAATAGAAACAATTAAAATTCAAAAGCAGTTAGTGCGATGATTGCCTCAAATGGGTATGGCTTTGCCAATACGCAAGGCGGTAAAATCTTTGCAGGAAGACGGTAAACATTGCATGGAAATAGTTGTTACGCATACTCAGCAAAGACATTTACAACAAAGAATATTTGAGCAAGTCAGGATTGAATGAAAGGAGATACATCTCATGTTAATAATCAAGCCAAATCTGTTAACAATCATTGTTTTTTCGTCTTTTTTATGAGTTGACCATGTAATTTTTCACACGGCGAAAAAATGTGAAAACATGTTTTTTGTAAATCAGCCACTTTATTCGCAAATACATCAGACAACATCGCCGTTTGCCGCATTATGAGGCAAACAGTTTTATCGGCTGTTATCCTGTTCATAAAATTCGGGCGCCATTTTTTTATGTTCGTCTGTAATTAATGTCTGCACTTTAAGCATCATATCTCTTATGCCTGTTGATTCTATTTCCTGAGCCGAAATTTCGGGAAGAATTTTAAGTTGAAACCTGTGTTTTGTTTTCAGTAAAACTTCGTTTTTCGGCAAAACTGTAAAAGCACCATCCAGAACTACCGGAAGTATTGGCGTTTTGGTTTGTTTGGCAAGCAAAAACGCGCCTTCTTTGAAACGGTGAACCTGTCCGTCTTTTGTGCGCGTTCCTTCGGGAAATAACGCAATGCTTGCTCCGCGTCCAAGCCACTTTTTACTTTGATTCAACATTTTTTTTGCACTTTCGCTTTTGCCGCGTTTTATCATAATATCTCCATGAATATAAAGCATCTGACCGATAATGGGGACTGACAGTACTTCACGTTTGGAAATCCATTTGAACACGCATGGAACATAATACATCATGCCAATATCAATAAGCGACTGATGATTTGAAACAATAATGTATGATTTGTTTTTATCAACCAGTTCCTTGCCGGTGAATATTATTTCCCAAAACGGATTTATATAAAGAAAACATTGATTGGTCCACCATTTTGACAGTTTATGCACTATAAACCGCCTTTTGTCGAAAGGATAAAAAACAACAAGCGATATTGCCGACAGTATCAAAAATACTATAGACAAAACAATAAAATATATATAAACCGTTATGTTGTATATTAATCTCATATTAAAAACTTACCGTATTTATGCGCAAATGTAATACTTTAATCAATCATTTCTGTTTGCGTTTCGTTTTTTGCGTTCAAGAACTGCCGGTTCAAGCGACAGTCCGTTGCCGTTCAAAAGCCCTGCCACGCCTTCTTTTGTTTTGTTTTCGCAGTTACTGCAATGACATTCTTCTTTGTAATCTGTCGGCTCGGAGTAAGTAGTTATTACTCCTTCAAAATTGCGCAATACTATTTTATTCGGGCTTTGCGATATTATGTAGGTAGGCATTACCGGTGTTTTGCCGCCGCCGCCGGGAGCGTCAACTACAAAGGTGGGAACGGCGTATCCCGAAGTGTGTCCGCGGAGGTTTTCAATGATTTCTATGCCTTTTGACACGGGCGTGCGAAAATGTTCAAGACCCATAGACAAATCGCACTGATAAATATAATAAGGGCGTACGCGGATTTTTACGAGATTGTGAACTAATTTTTTCATCACATCAACACAATCGTTGACGCCGCGCAGAAGCACGGTTTGATTTCCAAGCGGTATGCCTGCATTTGCCATGCGGGCGCAGGCTTCAACGGATTCGGGAGTAATTTCACTGGAATGGTTGAAATGCGTATTTATCCATACGGGATGATATTTCTTTATCATATTGACAAAGTCGTCTGTAATTCGCTGAGGGCAAACTACGGGCGTGCGGGTTCCAAGCCGTATTATTTCAACATGAGGTATGTTGCGCAGGCGTTTGATGATGTATTCGAGCCTGTCGTCGCTTAACATAAGTGCGTCGCCGCCCGAAAGCAGCACATCGCGCACCTGCGGCGTAATCGCTATATAATCCAGCGCTTTTTCGATATTGTCTTTTGGCGAGGCGGCGTCGCGCTGCCCTGCAAAACGTCTGCGCGTGCAGTGGCGACAATACATTGAACACATGTCGGTAATGAGAAACAGTACACGGTCGGGATAACGGTGCGTAAGTCCGGGTACGGGCGAATCTTCGTCTTCGTGCAAAGGGTCAAGCAGGTCGGCTGCCGACCTGTGCGTTTCGGCGGCGGTAGGAATTGCCTGCCTGCGCACAGGGCAGTAAGGATTGTTCGTATCAATAAGGCTCAAATAGTAAGGCGTAATAGCCATGCGCAGAGTTTCAAGCGATTTTGCCACTCCATCTTCTTCTTCCTGTGTGAGGTTTATGTATTTTTTAAGCTGTTCGAGCGTTTCGACGCGGTTTTGCACCTGCCAGCGCCAGTTGTTCCACTGCTCATCGCTGACATTTGGAAACATCGTTTTTCTACTTGTTTTGTTCATCTTTGTTTTATTTTAGTTTTACTTTTTATTATTTCTGTTTATTCCATCATTGCGAAAGCGAAAGCTTTGTCCGAAGCAGGAAGCAATACCTGTTTTATTGTCATTATTCATTTTTCTGGTTTGCTTCACTTCGTTCGCAATGACGTTTTGCTTTTGTTGCCGCGCTTCGTTCGCAATGACGCTCTGCGTCCTGTTTATTCCATCATTGCGAAAGCGAAAGCTTTGTCCGAAGCAGGAAGCAATACCTGTTTTATTGTCATTATTAATCTCTGGTTTGCTTCGTCGCTACGCTCCTCGCAATGACGTGTTGCTTCTTCATTTCATTCCTCGCAATGACGGCTTCTTGCTTTTGTATCTATTCGGACAAAAAACGTTTTACCGCTACCACGATACACTATACTATTATCAACTGTCAATTTCTCCCGTTTTTCTGCGCTCGCAGTTTGCAACTAAGGTTTTTGTTGCCTGTTTGCCGTAACATGTTTACGCCGTTTTGCGGAATTTACCTCTTTTGTTCGCAGTTTTGCGAAGTGTTGCCATAACAATAATTAAAATTATATTTTACAAAGTGCAAATGTACATGAAATTTTCGAGATTACACACAGACGGATAAAAATTGGGGGTCGGCTAAGCGTTAGCCAGTGTATCAATCCGCAGTTTTTTCTGATTTTTTACTCAAACAATGTTTCTTTTTGGCGTTGTTTTTTAATTTTTTGCATTTGCCATATCTTTCAAAAGCATTTTGAATAAATTATACCTGTGTGTCGGGACGTACATTTGTTGTTGTTTTTTGTTTTACAAAATGTAAAGACACATCGGACATTTTATAAAAACAAATTGTAATCAGATAAATATTAAAACATTATCAACATTTATGCCTTGCAAATATTTCGTAATATTATTTCAGATTTTAATTATATTGCAGATATAACATAAATATTTAAAATGCTTTATTACAAAATAATAACAAACACTGTTAATAAAAAAAGTTGTAATTTGAAAGTATTTTTGTACCTTTGCGGGTCAAATAAATAATATATATACTATACTAATTTTCATAAGATACTATGTCAGAATTGGATAATACGGAATTAAAAAACATTAAACCCACCGAAAATTATACGGCAGACAACATTCAGGTTTTGGAAGGATTGGAAGCTGTCAGAAAACGTCCATCAATGTATATAGGCGATATAGGCGAAAGAGGTTTGCATCATTTGGTTTACGAAGTTGTTGACAACTCTATTGATGAAGCGCTTGCCGGATATTGCTCGGAGATAGATGTTTATATAAACAAAGATAATTCGATAACAGTAGTTGATAACGGACGCGGCATTCCCACCGGAATACACAAAAAAGAAAACAAGTCGGCGCTGGAAATTGTACTTACAATACTCCACGCAGGCGGCAAATTCGATAAAGGAAGTTATAAAGTTTCAGGCGGTTTGCACGGCGTAGGCGTATCCTGCGTAAACGCTCTTTCAACGCATTTGATTGCCGATGTTTTTCAAAACGGCAAACATTTCAGGCAGGAATACAGAAAAGGCATTCCTCAATACGATGTAAAAATTGTGGGTGAAAGCAATAAAACAGGAACAACAATAACTTTTCATCCCGACCCGGAAATCTTTACAACCACACTGGAATACAAATACGAGATTCTTGCTTCGCGATTGCGCGAACTGTCTTATTTAAATAAAGGCATAAGACTTAATATTACGGATTATCGAAACGAGATGGAAATTGAAGGAAACGACGAAAAACAATTTGTACACGACAGTTTTTATTCAAAAGACGGATTGAAAGAATTTGTTCAATATCTCGATGGCAATCGTGTACATTTAACCGAAACGCCTATATATCTTGAAACGGAAAAAGCGGGAATTCCCGTAGAAATAGCAATGCAGTATAATTCGGGATATACGGAAAACATCCATTCTTATGTAAACAATATCAATACGATAGAAGGCGGCAGTCATCTCACCGGATTTAGACGCGGTCTTACAACAACATTGAAAAGTTATGCCGAAAAAAACGGATTCCTTGCCAAATTGAAATTTGACATCGACCCTGCCGACTTTCGCGAAGGACTGACAGCGATTATTTCCGTAAAAGTTGCCGAACCTCAGTTTGAAGGGCAAACAAAAACAAAACTCGGAAACAGCGAAGTTCAGGCGGTTGTGTCGCAGGCAACAAGTTCTGCACTCGAATATTATCTGGAAGAAAATCCCAAAGATGCAAAAATCATTATTGAAAAAATAATTCTTGCAGCAACAGCCCGTAATGCAGCGCGTAAAGCCCGCGAAATGGTTCAACGCAAATCGCCTCTTTCGGGAAGCGGATTACCGGGAAAACTTGCAGACTGCTCAAGCAGAGACGCCGGAAGTTGCGAATTATTTCTGGTAGAAGGCGATTCGGCAGGCGGCTCCGCCAAAAGCGGACGCGACAGAATGTTTCAAGCAATACTTCCGTTGAGAGGTAAAATTCTTAACGTGGAAAAAGCAATGGAACACAAAGTGTTTGAAAGCGAAGAAATAAGAAATATATATACCGCACTCGGAGTTACAATAGGAACAGAAGAAGATTCAAAAGCGCTCAACATGGAAAAACTTCGTTATCACAAAGTAATAATAATGACCGATGCCGATGTTGACGGAAGCCATATTGATACTCTGATTATGACATTCTTTTTCCGTTACATGAAAGAACTTATACAAAACGGATACCTTTATATTGCAACGCCGCCGCTGTATCTGGTGAAAAAAGGAAAAGATTCGCGTTATTGCTGGACGGAAGATGACCGAATCAGAGCAATTGACGAAATGGGAAAAGGAAAAGAATCCGGAATAACAGTGCAGCGTTACAAAGGTTTGGGAGAAATGAATCCCGAGCAACTGTGGGAAACAACCATGAATCCCGAAAACAGAGTTTTGCGACAGGTAACAATAGACAATGTAGCCGAAGCCGACAGAATATTTTCGATGCTTATGGGAGACGATGTTCCGCCACGCCGCGAATTTATTGAAACCCATGCTAAATACGCAAACATAGATACATAAAAAATATATCATGATAAAACGCCAAAAAATATTGTTGATTTTCATAAATTTGCTTATGCCGTTGATAACTACGGCATATCAGGTTAAAACAGATACGCTTGCAGCAGAATCAATGAAAATAATAAAATCGCTGGTAAACGAACGCGATACTCTCGTAAGCGTAAACGATACGATTTTTTTTGATGGTCATGCAATAAAAATTATCAAAAAACAAATCGTGCAAAAAATATTCGACACTATTTATATTGGCGAAACAGATTTGTTGACAGAAGATGCAGATAACGTGCAAATTGAAGATGAATATTTTGATGAAGTTGATATTGGCGGAGGCGAAGACACTGAAACATATTCGGACGAAAAACTTCTAAAATTTACCGATTCGGTTGTTAAATACAATATTCCCGCATCGGATATTTATTCGGTTTGGTCAAATTCAAAAGTCAATCCGTACAACATCGATGTAAGAAAACTGGAAGATACTGTCAGATTTAATTTGCAGGGTTTTGTTTATCCATTGACCAAACCAATGCATATCACATCAAAATTCGGTTATCGCAGAGGCAGAATCCATAATGGAATAGACTTGAAATTATTGACAGGTGACAGCATTGTAGCGCCAATGCGCGGAATGGTACGAGTTACCGGAAACAACGGAAAACGCAAAGGATATGGAAATTTTATAGTAATTCGTCATTACAATGGTTTAGAAACGGTATATGGACATTTAAGCAAAATTCTTGTCGAAAACAATCAAATTGTTGAACCCGGCGATTTGATTGCTCTCGGCGGCAATACCGGACGCTCTACCGGTTCGCATTTACACTGGGAAATCAGATATCTGGGAAATCCCATAAATCCGGAAGAACTTATAGATTTTGAAAATTACAAGCCCAAAGCAGAAATTTATTGCATGAGCAGTAAAAAAACTTTTGAATATATTATAGAACAGACGAAAGCTCGTTTTTGGACAGTAAAAAAAGGAGATACTGTCAGTAAAATTTCACTTCGCACAGGCGTATCGGTAAAACGAATTTGCGCATTAAACAAAATTACGGAAAAAACCATCCTGCGTATCGGACGAAAATTGAGATATAATTAATCGCCACTTAATAACCTATCATCTGTTTATTAAAAATAAATCACAAGCCAAAGTTAATGAGTGAAAATGCAGGATTTTATGCCGGCACTGGTTTAAATTCTGCATATCGGCAATATATTTTATTCATAAACCTATATTTTTCTCTTCTTTTGTCTTGCAAATTAACGGAAATATATAAAGATCGGAAATGTTAATGTTACCTTCTGCTTATTTTTATTCGTAAGGAACGGCTACTTGTAAAATTATTATTAATTTTGCGGGCAAATTACTATAAAAAATAAAACATGTATAAAAGAAGTCTGGTTTTTATTGCAGCATGTGCAGGATTGGCATTTTTCGGCGTTACCATGTTCGCCTTAGGTCCTGTTCTGAAGCAACTCGGAGAAGGCGCAAATGCTCTTCCGGCAACATTATCTGTTGGAATTATATTGGGAACAGTACTATTTGGTCCCGTTGTAGATAGGTTCGGATACAAATGGTTGTTAATATGCGGAGCATTTCTTGCTATTGCCGGTATTCAGGGACTTGCAAACTATAAAGATATGACGCTGCTGCACATATCGATGTTTATGCTTGGATTCGGTGGCGGTATTCTCAACGGAGAAACCAATGCTCTTGTTGCCGAAATTTACGACGACAGTAAACGCGGCGCCAGATTAAGCATTCTCGGAGCATTTTATTGCATAGGCGCATTATTATGGACGCTGCTTAATTATTTTATAACCGATTATGCAATACCGTTGCATTGCATATCATGCATAATGTTTGTTGCTGTAATATTGTTTATTGCAATACAGTTTCCAAAAGCCAAACCGAAAGACAGTGTTTCGCTGTACAAATCATTAAGATTGCTTAAATATCCTTCGCTGATTTTATTTGCATTGATACTGTTTTTTCAAAGCGGATTTGAAGGAATAAGCGGTAACTTTACCGTTAAGTTTTTGGGAGAAATGCACGAAACGCCAAACAACACAGCAACGCTTTCGCTTACATGGTTTACAACAGGAATGTTTATTGGTCGTATTCCTCTCGGCTTGATTATGAAAAAATTGAACGACAGCGCAACGCTTTATCTCTACCTGTCGATAGCCGTTATCGGCGTTGTATTTTTGTATTTTAATACAGGCGTTGTGTTTCTGCATTTTGCCGAAAATACTGCTGTCGTTTATTTATCAACGGCATTAATAGGATTTGGAGTTGGAGCAACATATCCTGTTGTATTTAACTATCTCGGCAGCACATTCAAAGAATTGTCGGGAACAGCATTTTCAATAGCAATTTTTATTGGTCTGCTTGGACAGTTTACATTCAACAGAATTGCAGGAATTTTCTTCGACAGGGGCGATTTTGCCTGTTTCCCTTTTGCTTTGGCTTTTGCCGTTGTAATGATGATGGTTATACTTCCTGCGGCAAAAAGTAAAACTAAAATAAAAAAATAAATTTATTAAATAGAAGTTAAACGCAAATTAAATTCAAATTAAAAGAAGATGTTAGCAAATCAATGGCTCAAAAACGCTCAAAGCGTAATGAATCAAATTGAGGAAACTCAAATGGAACAAATTAAAAAAGCGGCGGAAATTATGGCAGACACAATTGAAGCAGGACGCTGGATACACACTTTCGGATGCGGACATGCAAATCTTCCTGTTGAAGAAATGTATCCGCGAATCGGAGGTTTTGTAGGTTTTCATCCTTTATGCGAACTTCCGCTTACCTTTTTTACGCATATCACAGGAGAAATGGGTATTCACCAGTTTCTTTTCCTCGAACGCACCGAAGGTTACGGACAAACAATTATGAAAAGCTGGAATTTTGACAAACGCGACTGTTTATGGCTTTTTTCGCACACCGGAATAAATGCCGTGAATATAGATATGGCTCTTGAAGCAAAAAAACAGGGATTGAAAGTTATTGTTTACGGCTCGGCAGAAGCCACAGGCAATAAAAAACCGCGGCACTCGGCAGGTAAAAATCTTTTTGAAATTGCCGACCATGTTGTTGACTCATGCTGCCCACTGGTAGATGCTTCCGTTGAATTGAAAAATCATCAGGACAAAATAGGACCTGTTTCAACAATTGCGTTTATCACCACAGTATGGATGACAATTTGCACCGTTGCCGAAATTCTGGCTGACCGCGGCGTAAAACTTTACATTCATCCTTCACACAATGTTCCGGGCGATACAACTGCTCACGAGCGTTTGGATGCCTGCATAAAAGAATACAAAACCCGTGCTACAGGACTGTAATAAATAACTGCTTCTTACGAAGAAAAATCGGCAATGATATATAAAGACCGGAAATTTTAATGTCCTGCCGGTTGCTGATTTTTATTCGTAAGAAGCAACTTTTATTATTTGTTATTAAGGCTGAAAGAACTTTCAGGTGAAATATTCAGCGCTTATAATTTAAAATTTCAGAATTTACAAATAAAGAAAACCCATAAACGGCAAATCAAAAACCATTGCCACGGGACACTTCCTGTATATGTTTATCATTTTCAATAAAAATATTACTTTTGTACTCAAACTGAATTTAATTCAATATAAAAAATAAATTATGAAATTATTAGAAGGAAAAACAGCTATTGTTACGGGCGCGGCTCGCGGAATAGGCAAATCTATTGCCGTTAAACTTGCTTCGGAAGGAGCAGATATTGCATTTACCGATTTGGTTATTGATGACAACGCAAAAGCAACCGAAAAAGAAATTGAAGCATTTGGAGTGAAAGTTAAAGCTTATGCATCCAATGCGGCTAACTTTGAAGAAACGCACAAAGTTGTTGATGAAATTGTAAAAGATTTCGACAGAATCGATATTCTTGTAAATAATGCAGGCATTACCAAAGACGGACTTATGATGCGCATGAGCGAAGCACAGTGGGATGCAGTATTGACAGTAAACTTAAAATCGGCATTTAACTTTATTCATGCATGTACCCCGATTATGATGCGTCAAAAAACAGGAAGCATCATCAACATGTCGAGTGTTGTAGGCGTGAGCGGTAATGCAGGACAGTCAAATTATTCGTCGAGCAAGGCAGGAATGATAGGTTTGGCAAAATCCATAGCTCAGGAACTTGGCTCGCGCGGAATAAGAGCAAACTGCATAGCTCCGGGATTTATTATTACCGAAATGACGGCAAAACTTCCCGAAGATGTAAAAAAAGGATGGGCTGAAAAAATTCCATTGAGGCGCGGCGGAACTCCCGAAGATGTTGCAAATGTATGTTTGTTTCTGGCTTCCGACCTTTCGTCCTATGTGAGCGGACAGGTTATCAACTGTTGCGGCGGAATGAACATGTAACTTTGCAGATAAACGGAAAAACGGACGCATCCGGCTTTGGATTGAGAATTGTAAAAGAAGCTGTCTTAAAATGGTATTTTACACGTCATTGCGAGGGCGAAGCCTGAAGCAATCCATTGGTAACCAACATTTGGATTGCTTCGCCTAACGGCTTTCAATGACGAAACCTGAGTTTTAAGACAGCTTCGTTACTCATTAGCACAGAGCCTTGTTTTTTCATTATCAATTACTCTTGTTTGCTTCTTTTGTATCAAAACAAAATTTGATAAACGGTTTATATATTTATTAAGGAGCGACATTTATCATGAGAATAAACTTTGCGTCAATTTCTTTTTTAATCGAGACTGTTTTAGGCATTACCGGTTTTTTCGAGTGTTTATCTTTTTGCGCACAACAGTAAAAATAATTCCGAAAATTATGATTATAAGCGGTGGAATTAATGTATTTATAAATATTATTCGATTTCGATTTAATACAAGCATTTCTTTATCAAGCAAACGCAGAGATATGTCATGTGAACGAATTTCCAGAAGTTCGCTGTCGTCGGTAAGATAAAGAATTATGTTTTTTACAAAATCCCTGTTTCCGAAAGTTCTTTTCATGTATCTGTCGTATCCGAGCGGAAGAATTTCAATACGGCTTGCTCGCCGTACAACATCATTACGAATAATATCACCATCGGATGCAATAAACATTTTTACGCGTTTGCTTTCGGCTGTAAAATCAAAAGGCTTGCCATTATTGTATTTGTTTAATATCCGGTTTTTAAATCCCGATTCAAAATTTCCTTCAAAAACGGCTGCAATTGTTTTGAAGGACTGATTAAAATCTGTCTCTGTAATTTTTTCGTTTACCTGCGAAAGCGAAATAATTGCCGGCGCTTTTGTAATTTTCACTCTGCCGGAAGTTTGCAAAAGCGTAGTTTTTTGAATATTCGATTTTGATGAGCCAACAAAATCAAGAGTGCTTGCATACTGTGATTTTACCAGATTTATGCCTTTGGTGATTATATTGTCATAATTTGGAAAAAGTAAAGGATGATACAGCCATGGCTCGGGCTGAAAATTAGGCTGCGAGCCGGCAACAGCAATATTCACGGGAATATATACACACTGCAAATCCTGAACCATATCGGAATTTATTCGCGCTCCATAGCGAAACAGCAAATCATCAAGATTATGCATGTTTTGTACGGCATAAGTAAATTCGCCGTTTGCAAGGCTGTCTTCGCGTACGGTAACTTCGTCAATAAACCATGCAACATTTCCTCCGTTCATAATATACTGGTCTATAACTAATTTGTCGTCTTCGCTCCATGCTTTTTGAGGTTTTGCCACAATTACTGTTTTGTATTTATCCAAAATACCGACTTCGCCGTCGATAGTCAGGCGGCTGACTTTGTAAAATTGCGAAAGTTCTTTTTCAAGGTCGCGAGTTTCGTAAGAATCAAGTTCGCCGTGTCCTTCGATGAATGCAATGTCCGGAAAATTTTTGCGACTCAACAGTTTTATTGTAGAAATCAGTTCAAATTCAATATTTTGATATGCCAGATTTATATTTTCTTCAGGCGACAGTCTGTCGTTATATTTGAAAAAAGTTATTGATTTTTCCTTGCCTTTGTAAGTAACTGCGGCTGCAGGAAATATATTCCTTTGCGTTGCTCCTCCTTCATCATCGTTTATTTGAACTGTAAACGGTTCGATGCCCTTGCCTGTCAGTTCCGCAAAAAAAGCTTCGCGTTCCGTTTCGTTTCCCGACATTGGATTTATAAAATCATACTGCAAATATTGGCGCCCGTAAATCTGAAATTCATCAAGAGTTTCTTTTATTGAGCGGCGCAGTTTTTTAAATTCAACAGGCATTTCTCCATCCATATATACGCGAACGTAAACTATATCGTCAATCTGCCGCAATGTTTTTTTACTTACATCGTTTATGGTATATCGTTTGTCGGATGTTAAATCTATTCTGATAAACGATGATGACAAAATGATATTGATTAATAATATCGCTGTAATTACAAGCAGTGTCTGTATTATATTTTTATATTTTAATCGCATGTTTTAGAAATATTTTACCATTTGCGCGACTGTAATTTCAGTCGCGTAAATAAAATGAAAACGGCGATAACGCTCACAAAATAAATAATATCGCGAGTATCAACAACGCCTCGACTGATTGACTGATAATGTTCATTTATACTCAGCGACAGCAAAAAACTGTCGGCAAATGAAAGTATTTTAATACTCGAAAGTTCGGCTATTCCGATATACATAAAGAAACAGATTACTGCCGAAAGTATAAATGCAAAAATTTGATTATCGCTTAGCGATGATGCAAAAACGCCGATTGCAGCATAGCACGATGCCAGAAAAAATAATCCTGTAAACGAACCCCATGTTCCTCCAATATCAATGTTACCGGCAGGGTTGCCAAGCTGATAAACGGTTATGAAATACAGTAAACATGGCAATAACGACAGCAACACAAGCACAACGGCAGCCAGAAATTTTGATGTAATCAAACTTAATTCGCCAATCGGCTTTGTGAATAAAATTTCGACAGTTCCCATCTTTTTTTCTTCGGCAAAACTGCGCATTGTTGTTGCCGGAACAAGAAACAGAAAAATCCATGGCGCAATTATAAACAAAGTATCAATACCGGCATAACCGCTGTCGATTATATTCATTTCGCCATGTGAAATCCACATGAACCACGCTGTGAGAAACAGAAAAATCACTACGCTTATGTATCCGGTAAGCGACGAAAAAAACAGTATAATTTCTTTTTTAAGTATTGGCAGCATCTTTGTTTTTTTTAATAATTTAATACATCTTATTATCATAAAATTTTGTAAAAATCCATTTTACAAATGCTTTGATAAAAGTTGACAGCGCAAAATTATATAAAAGTTTATAATTATATTTCAACAAAACGAAAATTCAATTAATAAATGTAATTTTCAATATTAGACAGTGGCTCTTTAGCAAGAATTATATTATTTATTAAAAGTAAATTATAAATAAAGATGTACAAAAAATATTAGACCTCTTGCGAAACTAACAAATCAATTCGAGATTGCAAATAGCAGCAATAAGGTTGAACCTCAAACCGAATCGTTTACGCCTGTTGCGGTAATGTTCGGACAGTATGCGGAACCTTATAACCGGCAGTTGATATGTGATTTAAAGCATTTTTGAGAAATTGTATTATCTTAATTTTAAAACTTCTACGCTGCTTTTTATTCTTGGTTTGCCGCTTGAATTGTATAAAATGTAAAAATACATTCCGGGTTCAACCTGTTGTCCTCTGTTGTTTCGTCCATCCCATCCCAAATCCTGTTCTTCTCTGGTTTTTGTTTCATAAATAATAATTCCGTAACGATTGAATATCTGTACTTTAAATCCCGGGTAAAGATAGTCGTTTATTCCATCTTTGTTAAATGGCGAGAATGCCGTTATTTCTGTCGGATAGTATATTACATATAAATCCAAATATATAATGCTGTCACAACCGAGTTTCGTTTTCAAGTCAGTAACATGAATGCCCGGCGTGTTGTATCTGGCGTGTCCTACATAACTCCATTCATCTTCATAGATTGTGTCGGTGATAAACAGGCTATACGAAGGATTTACTGTTAGATGCAAGTTTACGATACTGTCGCAACCGTTTACTGTTAAAAGATTTTGCGTATAATTTGAAATTCCTGATGTAACAGGAGTAACATTAAAGCCGTTTAAATTATAATTATCGCCTAAACATATTGTGGCTGATATTGTATAATTATACACAGGATTAACTCTCAAATATAATGTTGTAATACTGTCGCAACCGTTTATGGTCTTACCATTATGTATTAACATATAATCTCCCGCCTGATTTATTGTTGTGTCAAAATTATATTTATGGTACCGGTCGTACTGACATACCGTATCTATTAATATTACATCAAGATATACAGGATTAACCCTCAACAGCAATGTTGTTATGCTGTCGCAATTATTTACTGTCTTCTCATAATTTACAAGAGTATAATTTCCTGACTGATTTATTAAAGTGTCAAAATTATATTTATTGTATCTGTCATACTGGCATACCGTATCGTATATTGTATCAAAATATACAGGATTGACGCTAAGCAATAATGTGGTAATGCTGTCGCAGCCTTTATATGTTTTCAAGTTTTGTGAATACAGAACAATTCCAGCTATGGTTGGTATTGTATCAAAATTATATGCTTTATAATGTTCGCCCAGACATATTGATGCTTTTACCGTATCATAATAAGAAGGATAGTAATTATACAATAATGTTACGATACTGTCGCAACCGTTTACAGTTTTAAATTTGTTGGTAATGCTGTAGTCCATCATTATTGGCGGAATATCGTCATTTTCGGCAGTTTCGTAATCTTCATTATATATCTGTTTACGCAGAGGCGAATTGGCATTAGTACATATCACAACTTCAATTGAGTAGTTGTATGAAGGATAAACTGTGAGAATTAATGTTGTAATACTGTCGCAGCCGTATGCAGTTGTATCACTGTGTATCAAAATGGTATCTCCTGCGTGTTCGGGCAACAAAGTAAATCCGTAATTGTCGTAAAATTCTTTTGAACAGGCTGTATCTGCAAAAACAATATTATATGCAGGATTAACTTTCAAATACAAAGTTGTAATACTGTCACAGCCGTATGCGGTTGTATCATTATGTACAAAAGTAAAATTCCCTGCCTGATTCATTGTCGTATCAAAGTTATACAGGTTATATTTTTCGTATTGACAAATTGTATCGTAAATTGTGTTGTGATACGCAGGATTAACCATAAGTTGTAAGGTTACAGTGCTGTCGCACAAATAATATGAGTTTTTTAAATTTTTTACATAATAATGAGTTCCTGCGGTTGCCGGATTTTCATAAAAATCATATTTATTGTATGTATCGTACAGACAAATTGTATCTTTTATGGTATCATTATAAATATAACAATGAATTTTTTGAGTTGTTACAATGCTGTCGCAGCCGTGTACTGTTGTTAAATTAGTTGTTGTTTGGTTTAATACTGTTCCCTGCGGTATTGTTTTATCGGTTGAACATATAAAATTTTTCAAAGTGTCATTATATGTTTGCCAAACGGTTAAATACAGAGTTACAATACTGTCGCAACCGCTTAATGTTTCATCATTATGTACAAAAGTAAAATTCCCTGCCTGATTCATTGTCGTATCAAAGTTATACAGGTTATATTTTTCGTATTGGCAAATTGTATCGTAAATTGTGTTGTGATACATGGTATTAACCGTAAGTTGTAAGGTTACGGTGCTGTCGCACAAATAATATGAGGTTTTTAAATTCTTTACATAATAATGCGTTCCTTCCGTTGCCGGATTTTCATAAAAATCATATTTATTGTATGTATCGTACAGACAAATTGTGTCTTTTATGGTATCGTTATAAATATAACAATGAATTTCCTGAGTTGTTACAATGCTGTCGCAGCCGTGTACTGTTGTTAAATTAGTTGTTGTTTGGTTTAATATTGTTCCCTGCGGTATTGTTTTATCGGTTGAACATATAAAATTTTTCAAAGTGTCATTATATGTTTGCCAAACGGTTAAATACAGAGTTACAATACTGTCGCAACCGCTTACTGTTGTATCATTATGTACAAAAGTAAAATTTCCTGCCTGATTCATTGTCGTATCAAAGCCATGCCGGTTATATTTTTCGTATCGACAAACCGTATCGTAAATTGTATTGTTATACGCAGGATTAACCGTAAGCAGCAGGGTTATTATACTGTCGCAATTTTTTGCTGTTTTATGGTTTTGCGTATAAGTAAAAAATCCAGCGCCTGTCGGTACTATATCAAAATTGTATGTTGCATTGTGATATTCTTCGTTTGAACAGATTTGTGCTTCTATTGTGTCATAATAAGCATGATGATGAATAAATCTATATACGATAATACTGTCGCAACCGCGATTTGTAGTCAGATGGTCTATGCTGTCTCTTAATACGGTTCCGGCTTGAATACCTGTATCGCTTGAGCAAACGGTAATCCGCAGCGTATCTCTATATACGGGCAAAACTTCGAGGAATAAGGTTGTAAGATAAATGCAATCGTTTGCCGTATCGGGTATGAAAAAATGCCAGTATTTGTGATTGCCAAGGCTGTCCGGTGTCAGGTGAAATCCGTTTTCATTATAACTTTCTCCTAAACAAATTTCAGCTCTTACCGTGTCAAAATTGCATATATTGCCACTTCCGCCGCCGCCACTTCCGCCGCCGCCGCCACCGCCGCCACCGTCTCCATTACCGCAACCTCCTCCCGGCAACGGAGGTCCTATGTACGTAACGAATATTATACTGTCGCAACCATATATTGTTTTATGATAAAGCGTATCGTTGCAATAAATTCCCAGACTGTTGCCCGGTTCAACCGTTATACTGTCATAATATATCGGTCTGACAAATAAATTCAGTATAAACAGGCTGTCGCAACCATTTTTTGCCACATCGTAATGTACAAGAATAAAATTCCCCGACTGTTCGGGTATTGTATCAAAATTATAATTGTGATATTCGTCTCCTAAACAGATTGTATCATTAACCGTATCTTTATATGACTGTAAAACAAAAAGATTGAGATAAACAACACTGTCGCAATCATATACGGACGATAAATTCAAAGTATCATGCACCAAGCCTGTTGCAGAAGGTAAAGTATCAAATCCGTTCAAATTGTAACGTTCGCCAAGACAAATTGTGTCTTTTATGGTATCATTATAAATGTAAGTATGAATACTGATGTCGGCTACAATACTGTCGCAGCCATGTATTGAAACATAATTTGCTGTAATTCTGCTTAATATCGTTCCCTGCGGTATGGTTTTATTGTCCGAGCATAAATATGTATAGTTTTTTATGGTATCGGTATATGATTGCCAAACCTTTAAATGTAAGGTTACGGTACTGTCGCAGCCGTATGCGGTTTTATCATTATGTACAAAAGTAAAATTTCCTGCCTGATTCATTGTCGTATCAAAGCCATACCGGTTATATTTTTCGTACTGGCAAACCGTATCGTAAACTGTGCTGTGATACGCAGGATTAACCGTAAGCTGTAAAGTTACTATGCTGTCGCACAAATAATAGGAAGTTTTTAAATTCTTTACAAAATAATGCGTTCCTGCTGTTGCCGGATTTTCATGAAAATTATATTTGTTGTATGTATCATGCAGACAAATTGTATCTTTTATGGTATCATTATAATTGTAAGTATGAATACTGATGTCGGCTACAATGCTGTCACAGCCATGTATTGAAACATGATTTGCCGTAATTCTGCTTAATACCGTTCCCTGCGGTATGGTTTTATTGTCTGAACATAAATATGTATAGTTTTTTATGGTATCGGTATATGATTGCCAAACCTTTAAATATAAGGTTACAATACTGTCGCAGCCGTATGCGGTTTTATCATTATGTATAAAAGTAAAATTTCCTGCCTGATTCATTGTCGTATCAAAACCATACCGGTTATATTTTTCGTACTGGCAAACCGTATCGTAAACTGTGCTGTTATACACAGGATTAACCGTAAGTTGCAAGGTTACAGTGCTGTCGCACAAATAATAGGAAGTTTTTAAATTTTTTACATAATAATGAGTTCCTGCTGTTGCCGGTTGTTCATGAAAATCATATTTGTTGTATGTATCATGCAGACAAATTGTATCTTTTATGGTATCGTTATATTCGGGCATTACGGTAACGTGTATGTAAACAAAACTGTCGCATACTGCGGTTGGAATAGTGTCGATAATTAATGTATCTGTTGCTGCAAATGTATGTCCGTGATTGCTGTATATTTTTCCCGGACAGATTTCTTCGTAAAAATCGGTTCGCGCCTTATAATCCGATATATTTATATGAGCCGTTACGGTATCGTAGAAACTTCCGTTACATTCGTCTGCTGTTATTCGTTCTATTATGGCGCTTATCTGATATGTTCCGGCATTTTGATAGGCATGATAAACCGTATCGCCTGTAGCGGTATTTCCATCTCCGAAATCCCACTCTATTTTTACATGCTGGTAATTCAGTTTCACATAAAATTTTATGGGATTTTGCACACAAATGTATTTATCGGCAAAACCGCTTATTGAATATACTTCATCATTTATCCAAACAGTTCTCAATAAATCTTCCATAGCCGAACCTATGGAATATGCATACGATTCGTGATATCCGAGTCCGTAAACGTGAGCGATAACTCCTCTGCTGCTTTGTAATGTATGGGTATTGTTGGATATTTGTACTTTGGCAAACGACAGGTCGGGATTTCCATGCAAGGGCGAGAATCTCGATGAAATATTTGTTCCATCCAATCTTACCGTATGCTTGTCGGATGTTTCAACCACTATGTTAACATAATGCCGGTGTATTTCGTCGGTTTCGTAGGCGCCAAAGGTTATTTCGCGTATTTTCTGTTCTGTCGGACTTATCCATAACATCGACGGGTCGCCTATTTCATCGACATTGGCATTGGAACCTACAAGATACAGATAAACAGCGCAGGGTTCGGATGTTTCGATAAAACACGAAGTGTCGGTTGCCAAAAGTTCAATTTCATGCGATTCATAAGCATTTAATGTTGCTATTGAACTTCCGTTTCTAAACACGCCGGTATTGTCTTTGGATGCCGTAATAATCATTCTGTCTTTGCTGCAAAATAAGGAACCTGTTATTGCAAATTCTTTTCCCCAGTAGGCTACAGGCACTGCCTGTTCAAAAAGATGATCTCCGGAGGAATTGTTACTGGGTACATAAGAAAGAACATTTCCATTAAAAACTGCTATTTTTTTACAGTCTCTTGATTTCACATAAGTTCCCGCAAGGTTTCCCGATCCGCCTGCCGCTGCTATAAGCTGATATGTTTGTCCCCTGTTAAGATTAACGCTGACAGTGCCATTAACAGGACTTGCTCCTGCTACTGTTGCTGTCGGTATAATATCTACCGTTGTATTGTCTTCATTTGCAACTATTACAAATTCTCCGCCGTACGTACTGTAAGGTTTGTAAGTTTGCACTATGTATTCATCCGACAATGCCGTAACAGGAAGAATATTGGCTACATCAAAAGATCGATTCCTGAAATTTGAAGCAAATAATGAAATTGTATCTGTTGAAGAAATATGTAATCCCCTGTTTTCTATCAGTCCGCTGTTTTCATTGTAACATTGAGAAGCAGCAATATTAATCTTTACGGGAATGTTTGCAGATATTGATACAGATGACGTATAGCCTGTATTAGGATTGGAAATTGTAACCGTACACGGTTGTTTTGCAGATACCATAAGCGATAGTTGAGCAGTATCGGAAGGCGGCGTGTTTTGGTAATTTTTCATAAACGTTACCCAAAACTCCGTACCTTGCGTAGATGGCGACTGCGCATAAAATTTCACATCTAATGAAAACAGTATTATTAGTGAAATTGATAATATATATAATTTTCTTTTCATTCGATTTTATAATTGCTCCTGACAATTATAAATTATATTAATAAATATTTTGTTGCTATCGTTACATTTTTCCTCTAATTTTTATTTGTTTTCTTTACTTTATAATTTTAACTATCTTATATTAATCTTATTTTTTACCAGCAATGATAAATACGATTGTATGCGCTGTATGAACCGTCTGAATTTCGTACCAGTCCCCGTTTAGGTTTGGGAATACGAATTGATAAAACGACTTCGTGAGTCGAACCGAACTTTTGAGCATCATTTGTATGATAATCATACGAATATCCTATGCGGAATATATTATATTTGAATCCTGCCATTAAACAAATTGCATTGTCTATTCGGTAAACTATTCCACCCCATACGTTATCGTTAAAAAACGCTGTTGCGCCAAATTCCAGAAGATGTTCCTTGTTGCCATATACATAAGTTCCCGTAGGCGACAAATCCAAAGCATCGTTTATTGGAAATCTGTAAAATCCATAAGCATAATATTGTGTGCCGTTGGTGAAAGTTGTAAGGTTTTTGTAGCTTCGTCCCAAATTTGTAACGGATACTCCTACGGCAAGCCGTTCTGTTGTAAATTCCAGTCCGAAATCAATTCCCAAATTAGTTCTGCTTTCTTTTTCCATAGCCAATTCAGGATCAGGTTTTACTTCCAAAGTAAGTTTATCAGGATCATGCGTACGGTTCAATATATCAACGCCAAGCCCAAACGATAATTGCGAGCTTTGCGTTACTTTTATTCTGTACGAATAAAGCAATTTTCCGATAATGGTAGTACGTGCAGGATTTTCTCTGTCATAGGCAAGACTGAGTCCAATTCCCGAACTGAAATCATCAATAGATGTATGCATATTAAGCATTGTCGTTTTTGGAGCATTTCTAAAACCTGTCCACTGGTCTCTGTGTACCATAAAAATATCCCACGCATCGTTATTTCCGACAGATGCCGGATTATGGTTGATTCGTGAATACCACTGTTGTGTTATAAGGGGATTCTCTTGAGAGTATAAATAATTAAATCCACTAATGCACACTGCAATTAACAACAATATATTTTTTTTCATAACAAACAAATTATTTACAAAGATAATACTTTTTTTTAGAAGATAACATTTTTTTTAAATTATCTTTTTAAAATTTCAACACTACTTTTTAACCTCGGCTTGCCGCTTGAATTGTATAAAATATAAAAATACACCCCGGGTTCTACGTTTTTTCCTTGTTTATTTCGTCCATCCCAGCCTAATGCCTGTGCTTCCGGCGAACTTGTTTCGTAAATAAGAGCTCCGTAACGATTAAAGATTTGAACTTTAAATCCGGGCATGAAATAATCATTTACTCCATCTTTGTTAAACGGAGAAAAGGCTGTTTCCGCAGGATAATATATTACATCAAGAATTAATGTTACAATACTGTCGCAATCTTCAACAGTTCGTAAATTTGAAACATGTAAACCGGGCTTGTTGTATTGATAATTTCCTATTTTATAAAATTCATCTTCATAAATTTTTGCCGATATATATTCACTGTAAACAGGATTAACCGTTAAGTTCAATGTTACAGTGCTGTCGCAATTATTTACTGTTTTAAAGCTGTGTGTATATGTATAAAATCCGGGCGTTAAAACCGAAATATCAAATCCGTTGGCATAATAATTATCTCCGGAACATATAGCCGCATTTATGGTTATATCATATACGGGGTTTATGGTAAGATTCAAATTTATTATACTGTCACAACCATTTGCACGTTTCAGATTTTGCGAATAATGAGCAATTCCTGCCTGTGTGGTTTCTATATTAAATCCATATTTGGTATAAGATTCTCCTAAACATACGGCATCCGTTATCAATGTATCGTATGGAAGCAACACCGTTAATCGCAGTCTTACTATGCTGTCGCAATGTCCTGTTGATGTGTAAAGCGTTGTGTCAAAAACTACAGGCGCTGCAACCGTTGGCGTTGTATCCAAAAATGTGTAAACAGGATTTGTATATCTTTCGCCTAAACAAACGGTATCCTTTATCATTATATCATATACGGGCAACACTGTTAATCGCAGTCTTACTATGCTGTCGCAATGTCCTGTGGCAGTATAAAGCGTTGTGTCAAAAACTACAGGCGCTGCAACCGTCGGAGTTGTATCCAAAAATGTGTAAACAGGATTTGTATATCTTTCGCCTAAACAAACGGTATCCTTTATCATTATATCATATACGGGCAATACCGTTAATCGCAGTCTTACTATGCTGTCGCAATGTCCTGTAGATGTGTAAAGCGTTGTGTCAAAAACTACAGGCGCTGCAACCGTCGGCATTGTATCCAAAAATAAGTAAGAGGAATTTGTATATCTTTCGCCTAAACAGATGGTATCTTTTATCATTATATCATATACGGGCAATACCGTTAATCGCAGTCTTACTATGCTGTCGCAATGTCCTGTGGATGTGTAAAGCGTTGTGTCAAAAACTACAGGCGCTGCAACCGTTGGCGTTGTATCCAAAAATGTGTA
>JAISOH010000031.1 GCA_031275825.1 Prevotellaceae bacterium
GTCTTTTGCCGGCATGGAACAGATTATTGGGTTTGGAAAGAAAAAACAAAAATTTTGTAATATTCCCCGTTGTAAACAACAAACAAGCCATTTTGGGTTTGGCATATAAATTTTGAAAATTAGTGCATTTATGTAAACAGTAATAAATATTTACAATTATTATTTGTTTGAATTAATTGATAATAACTGATTTGTGCTTAATCTAATTGTGTATTTTTATTGGATCTAATATATAATATGGCGGAATTAATTTTGCATGGAATTTATTAACAATGTAAAATATGTTCTTGCAAAAATTCAATCGAAAACACAGGAAATTAAATTATCTTTATAAAATAAAAAATTTATTAAACATCAAATCAACAAATTTGTATATCTTTGCAGCGTTATTTTTAATCGAAATGTACACAGAAACAGAAATCAAGTCATTAATAGACAAAGCATTAATAAACACAATTACACTGAAATCGCCTTCAGAATTATACGAACCCGTTTTATACAGCATTTCGGTTGGAGGCAAACGTATTCGACCAATATTATGTTTATTGTGTTATAATATGTTCAAAGAAACAATAGACAACAGTATTATTATGCCGGCAATAGGCATTGAGGTTTTTCACGGATTTACCCTTATTCATGATGATATAATGGATAATGCCGAAATTCGTCGCAACAATATAACAGTTCATAAAAAATGGAACAAAAACACTGCAATACTTTCGGGAGATGTAATGTGTATTGAAGCATACAGGCTTGTATCTCAAACAGATTCAAATCATTTGCCGCAAGTATTTGAAGTTTTTAATAAAACGGCAGCGCAAGTTTGCGAAGGACAGCAATTTGACATAAATTTTGAAAACAAGCTTTTCATTTCCGATGATGATTATCTTACAATGATAAATTTAAAAACAGCGGCAATGATTGCAGCATCTGCAAAAATAGGCGCAATTGTAGCCGATGCATCAATCAGTAGCAGCGAAAGTCTTTATCAATTCGGATATAATTTGGGAATGGCTTTTCAAATTCAGGATGATGTGCTTGATACTTACGGAAATCCATCTCTTTTCGGAAAAATAATAGGAGGCGATATAATATCAAATAAAAAAACGTTTTTGCTTGTATCTGCTTTGATAAAAGCGCAGGGAAAACAAATGAACAATCTTGAAAACCTGTTGAAATCGACAGATATTCCCAATAATGAAAAAGTAAAAAAAATCAAGGAAATATTTGATGAACTTGAAATAAAACAATTTGCCGAAACCAGAATCAATCATTATTTCAAAACGGCAATGGAATATCTTGACAAAATTGATGTGAAACAGTACCGAAAAGAAAATCTTATAAAATTTGTAACCGAACTTATCAACAGAAATTATTAAAAGAACGAATAAAAATCAAAAATAAAATTATGTTTACCGAAATTTGCAATCATATTTTTAAGGAAAGTATAGAAAAATATCACGAAACCGACAGTGTTGATGCTCCTGTACAAAATCCTTATGAAATTAAAACAATAGAATATTATTTATATCTCAAAAACTGGATTGATACCGTTCAATGGCATTACGAAGATATTATTCGCGACCCGAATATAAATCCAGCCGAAGCTCTTGTTATGAAACGAAAAATAGACAAATCAAATCAGGAACGTACCGATTTGGTTGAACTTATTGACAGTTATTTTCTTGATAAATACAAAAATGTAAAGACAGGCGCCGAAGCGACAATAAATACCGAAAGCCCCGCATGGGCTATCGACAGACTGTCAATTTTAGCCTTGAAAATTTATCACATGCAGCAGGAAGTAATTCGCAGCGATGCATCTGTCGAACATAAAGCGTCATGCCAAAAAAAACTGGATATTCTGCTCGAACAGCAAAAAGACCTTTCGAGTGCAATAGAACAGTTAATCAACGATATAGAATCGGGTAAAAAATATATGAAAGTGTACAGACAAATGAAAATGTACAACGACCCATCGCTAAATCCCGTACTGTACGAAAAAAAATAAGTTTCTTGTTTTGATTTGCAGTATGAAATAAAAATTAACAGTCCTTATGTATTTGTTTAATTATCAGGTAACTGCTAATCAGCGCAATTACAGATACGGATAATAATTTTAAATAAACGGCAGGTAAATAAAAATAAAATGGCATGCACTTTGGTAATTCGATTTTCTGCAATGGGAGACGTGGCAATAACCGTTCCCGTTTTATATTCTGTTGCCATGCGTTATCCGAACGATAAATTTATATTGCTCACAAAAAGCAATTTTCAATCAATATTTATCAACACACCTGATAATGTTGAAATTTTTGCAGCTCATACCAAAGGCAAACACAAAGGAATAAGAGGCATGATGAAATTAATCAATGAGTTAAATAAAAAAGAAATTGATTATGTCGCCGATTTGCATCAGGTATTACGTTCTCTCGAAATTGACTGTTATTTTAAACTCAAAGGAAAAAAAGTAGCAGTTATCAACAAAGGCAGAGCTGATAAAAAGGCACTTACGCGCAAGTATAATAAAAAACTTATTCCGTTAAAAACTTCCATCGAGCGCTATCAAAAGGTTTTTAGAAACCTTGGATACGATTCTTCGTTAAATTTTTCCTCCCTGTTTGATGATAAGGAAGAAAAAGATGAAATATTTGTAGGAATAGCGCCGCTTGCCAAACATGCAGGAAAAATTTACCCGCTTGAAAAAATGGAAGAAGTAATTCGCCTGTTGCTGGAAAAAACCTCGGTTAAAATATTTTTATTCGGCGGAAAAAACGAGCGCGCCTGCCTTGAAAATCTTGGAAACAAACATGAACGTGTAGAATTGATTGCAGGAGAATTGTCCTTTTATGAAGAATTTCTTTTAATGAACAGTCTGGATGTAATGCTTTCGATGGATTCGGCCAACATGCATTTGGCTTCATTGGTAAATACTCCGGTAATTTCAATTTGGGGAGCGACTCATCCTTACGCCGGCTTTTACGGATACAATCAGGATAAGGATAATGCAGTTCAGGCGGATATGCCTTGCCGTCCATGTTCTGTTTTTGGAAATAAACCTTGCAGATACGGCTCTTACGAATGCCTGAATCAAATAAATCCCGAAATAATTGTAAAAAAAATCATGAACATCATTAATTAGCTTATGTACTGCATAATTAGTAAAATATGTTTTTTGTTTTCGCTGCTTCCGTTTCGAGTGCTTTATATTTTATCGGATATTTTATATTTTCCCATGTATTACTGTATTCGTTACAGACGAAAAATAGTCAGAAAAAACCTTTTAAACTCTTTTCCCGAAAAAGATTTAAAAACAATTATCAGAATAGAAAAGAAATTTTATTCTTTTTTATGCGATTATATTGTCGAAACTATTAAATTGATGTCGTTAAGCGAAAAAAGTATTCGTAAAAGGATGACTTTTGAAGGCATGGAAGAAATAATAAAACAAATGGGAAACAATAAATCATGCATCATATACATGGGACACTACTGTACCTGGGAATGGATAACTTCCATTCCTTTACATTTGTCGGTTATCAACCGCTTTTTTTTCGGACAGGTTTATCAGCCCTTGCAAAATAAATTGTTTGATAAACTTTTTCTGAAAATCAGAGGGCGTTTTAATTCACAAAACATTCCCCGCAAAAACATATTGCGCAGCATTGTCAATTTGAAACAAAAAAACAGACAGTTTGTTATCGGTTTTATTTCAGACCAGACGCCGCAAGGACACAGCGACCATCGCTGGATTGATTTTCTCAATCAGGATACTTGCGTTTTTTCAGGAACAGAACACATTGCACGTAAAACCAAGTCTGTTGTTTTTTATTTAGATGTAATGAAAATAAAAAGAGGATATTACAAATGTAAATGTGTACTTTTATCATCAAGTCCGCATATATTGCCCGAATATAAACTGACGGATATGTATTTTCAGCATTTGGAAAAAACAATACAACGCAATCCGCCTTACTGGCTGTGGTCTCACAATCGCTGGAAGCGACCGAGAACAGTAAATCAATGATGTTAAAATTGTATGAAACAAAAATCTTTGGAAACTCAAATTTTGCATTTCACCCAAAATGAAAAATATTCACGATAATTATATTTCATGCGGCATAATTTTGTAAGACGCTTTATGTCAAGATAAAACAAGATAAAAAATACTGTTTTACCAATAACATACATTGTCCACATTGCATTTTTATTCATTGATTTCTGTTTATAGTTGATTATTAACAAAAGATTTGTACAGTTTTTAAAAATCAATTACATAATGAAAAATACTGTACTTGTTGTATAACACTTTGAATAAATTGCAAATAACATGTAAAATCAAGCGAAATTCACATTTTTCCGAAACTTTCCGACTTTTAACATTTATTTTTTTACCCAAAAATTGAAATTTTTGAAACTTTTAGAAAAATTAACTGTAAAAAACTGTCGAAAATCTTACTTTTGCGAGAATTTCAGTAAAACAAATTGTACGTTAAGAAAATTTAACGGTCAGGAAAGCAAAAATCTATTAAAACTGACAAAAAAATATTGCTAAATATTTGTCATATAAAAAAAAAGATTTACCTTTGCAACCCAATTTTAGGGAAAGAATAAAGATAATATATTTGAATAACAGTAATTTATGCCAACAATTCAGCAATTAGTAAGAAAAGGACGCATACAGGCAGAAAACAGCAGTAAAGCACCGTCATTAGACGCATGTCCTCAACGCAGAGGCGTATGTGTACGCGTTTACACAACAACGCCCAAAAAACCGAACTCGGCAATGCGTAAAGTTGCGCGTGTTAGGTTAACAAACGGAAAAGAAGTAAACGCTTATATTCCGGGCGAAGGACATAATTTGCAGGAACACTCGATAGTTCTCGTCCGCGGCGGTCGTGTTAAAGACCTTCCTGGAGTGCGTTACCATCTTGTCAGAGGAGCGCTTGACGCTGCCGGAGTAGAAGGACGTAACCAGCGTCGGTCGAAATACGGAACAAAACGTCCCAAGAAAAAATAAAAAACGGCTAAAACACAATATGTATTAGTCATAATTAAAAATTAATTTAAAAGTAAAAATTAAAAACAAATGAGAAAATCGAAGCCTAAAAAGAGGATTCTACTTCCAGACCCCAAATTCGGCGATACATTGGTTACCCGATTTGTAAACGGTTTGATGTTGCAGGGAAAGAAGAGTATTGCCTATAAAATATTCTATGATGCCATAGATATGATAGGCGAGAAGATGAAAGATTCGGACAAGGCTCCTCTTGACATTTGGAAAAAAGCGCTTGAAAACGTTACGCCTCAGGTTGAGGTTAAAAGTAAACGTATCGGCGGCGCAAACTTTCAAGTGCCTATTGAAGTGAGACCCGAAAGAAAAATTTCACTTAGCATGAAAAACATGACTGTTTTTGCACGGAAACGTTCGGGACGCTCAATGGCAGAAAAATTATGCGCCGAAATAATAGCAGCATACAATCAGGAAGGCGGAGCATTCAAACGAAAAGAAGACATGCACAGAATGGCGGAAGCAAATAAAGCATTTGCACATTTCAGATTTTAATTCCGCAAGATTGAGAATAAATAAAAATATGGCAGCAAGAGATTTAAAATATACGAGAAACATAGGAATCATGGCGCATATTGATGCAGGAAAAACAACTACATCAGAGCGCATTTTATTTTATACCGGAAAAACACATCGAATAGGCGAAGTACATGATGGAGCGGCTACTATGGACTGGATGATACAGGAACAGGAACGCGGTATCACAATTACATCGGCGGCTACTACCACATTTTGGAATTATGCAGATAAAACATATCAAATAAATCTTATTGACACGCCCGGACACGTTGACTTTACTGTTGAAGTAGAACGCTCGTTGCGAGTACTGGATGGAACAGTAGCAACTTTTTGCGCTGTTGGAGGCGTTGAACCTCAATCGGAAACAGTTTGGCGTCAAGCTGAAAAATATAAAGTTCCCCGTATAGCATACATAAATAAAATGGACAGAACAGGCGCCGATTTTATGAGTGTAGTACAGCAGATGAAAGAAAAACTGGGTACAAATCCCATCCCGATAGTATTGCCAATAGGAGCCGAAGAATTATTTAAAGGCGTTGTTGACCTTATTACCAATAAAGCATACATATTTTTTGATGATAAAACGGTAACACACAACTTTGTTATTGAAGAAGTGCCTGCCGACATGAAAGAAGAAGTTGCTGAAGCCCGCGAAAAGCTCATAGAATCAATAGCGGAGTTTAATGATGAATTACTTGAGAAATTCTTTGACAATCCTGATTCCATATCAGAAGAAGAAATAGTTGAAACACTACGTAAAGCAACAATAGCAATGAAAGTTGTGCCGGTAATGTGCGGCTCATCCTTTAAAAATAAAGGAGTGCAATATTTGCTTGATGCAATAGTGCGTTATTTGCCAAATCCTTTGGACAAAGGCGAAGTTTTTGGCATGGATGAAAACAACAATGAAATATCTCGCAAAGCGGATGCAAAAGAACCGTTTTGTGCCTTGGTATTTAAAATAGCAACAGACCCTTACGTAGGACGTTTGGCATTTATAAGAGTATATTCGGGACGTATTGATGCAGGAACTTATGTTTACAACAGTCGCTCACAAAGAAAAGAACGCGTTGCACGGCTCTATCAAATGCACTCAAACAAGCAAAATCCCATTGAATTTGTTGAAGCAGGAGATATTTGCGCATGCGTAGGTTTTAAAGATTTGCGTACAGGCGACACAATTTGCGATGAAAGACATATAATATCATTGGAATCAATGACATTCCCCGATCCTGTTATTGGCTTGGCAATAGAACCCAAAACACAGAAAGACCTTGATAAATTAGGTATTGCTCTTGGAAAACTTGCCGAAGAAGACCCTACTTTTACTGTAAAAACAGACGAAGACAACGGTCAAACAATTATCAGCGGAATGGGAGAACTGCATTTGGAAATTATTGTTGACCGCTTAAAACGCGAATTTGGAGTAGAAATTAATCAGGGAGCGCCGCAAGTTAACTATAAGGAAGCATTACGCAAAACTTACGAACATCGAGAAGTGTTTAAAAAACAAACAGGCGGTCGCGGTAAATTTGCAGATATTATAATAACAATAGGACCTGCCGACAATAATGAAATTACAGGTTTGCAATTTATTGACAGCGTAAAAGGCGGAAATATTCCACGAGAATACATCCCGTCGGTAGAAAAAGGATTTAAAGCAGCAATGGTAAACGGACCTCTTGCAGGTTATGAAATAGAAAGCATGAAAGTAGAACTAAAAGATGGCTCGTTCCATCCTGTCGATTCGGATTCGCTTTCATTTGAAATATGCGCCCGCACGGCATTTCGTCATGCAGCGATAAAAGCAGACCCTGTATTGATGGAACCTGTAATGTCATTGGAAGTTGTTACTCCCGATGAATACATGGGAGATGTTATAGGAGATTTAAATCGCCGTCGCGGAATGATTGTAGGCACGGAAACCAAAGGAAATGCACAGGTAGTAAAAGCAAAAGTTCCCCTTTCGGAACAGTTTGGATATGTAACCGTATTACGAACAATTACATCCGGACGCGCAACATCTACAATGGAATTTTCACATTACAGCGAAGTGCCGGCAAGCATAGCAAAAACAGTAATAGAAAAAGCGTCAGGCAAAAAACGCACAGATGATGAATAAAAAATAAAACCTGAATATATTAAAAATGAAATTTTAAACAAGTTTAATAATGAGTCAAAAAATTAGAATAAAACTCAAATCATTCGATCACTCTCTTGTTGATAAATCAGCAGAGAAAATCGTAAAAACAGTTAAGTTAACAGGAGCAATTGTAAGCGGGCCCATACCATTGCCTACGCAAAAGAAAATTTTTACGGTAAACCGCTCTACTTTTGTAAACAAAAAAGCACGCGAACAATTTCAACTGTGCGCATTCAAACGTTTGCTGGACATTTACAGTTCCACGCCCAAAACAGTTGATGCGCTTATGAAACTTGAATTGCCAAGCGGAGTAGAAGTGGAAATTAAAGTATGATGATTTTTTCGTAATACGAAAATAACGATAAAAATTGAAAAATAACAGTTTATATAAAATATAACTTACGTAAATCTCTGAATAGGAGAAAGTAACTTTTAATAAAATAAAACGAATAAACATGCCAGGAATTATTGGAAAAAAAATCGGAATGACATCCGTTTTTGATGCGGAAGGGAAAAATATTCCCTGTACCGTAATTGAAGCTGGTCCATGTGTTGTCACGCAAGTGAAAACAGTTGAAACAGATGGCTACGATGCTGTTCAGCTTGCCTATGACAATAAAAAAGAAAAACGCACAACAAATTGTCTTTTGGGACATTTCAAAAAAGCAAATTCTGCGCCAAAATACAAAATAGCAGAAATTGCAAAAACATTCAACAGAGAGTTATTACTCGGAGATGTGGTTACAGTCGCCGATTTTAACGAAGATACCTGGGTGGATGTAACAGGAATCTCAAAAGGAAAAGGATTTCAGGGCGTAGTAAGACGCCACGGATTTCAAGGCGTAGGAGGACAAACACACGGACAGCATAATCGTTTGCGAGCTCCCGGTTCAATGGGAGCATCGTCGTATCCTTCACGCGTATTCAAAGGCAAGCGTCTTGCCGGAAGAATGGGCGGCGATAGAGTAAAAATATTAAACCTTAGAATTTTGAAGGTTATACCTGAAAACAATTTGTTGTTAGTAAAAGGTTCTATACCCGGAGCCAAAGGTTCATATTTAATAATTGAGGATTAAAAAATGGAATTAGCAATTTACGACATTAACGGAAACCAGACAGCAAAAACAGCAACGCTTGATAATGCTGTTTTCGGAATTGAACCTAATGACCATGCAATTTATCTTGATGTTAAGCAATACCTTGCCAATCAACGGCAAGGAACGCATAAAACAAAAGAAAAATGGGAAGTAGCATACAGCACAAAGAAAAAGATACGTCAAAAAGGTAGCGGCGGCGCGCGTCACGGAAGCATTAAAGCAAACATATATGTAGGCGGAGGCCGTGTATTTGGTCCCAAACCACGCGATTACAGATTTAAACTGAATAAAAAAGTTAAAAAACTTGCCCGCATGAGCGCCCTTACATATAAAGCTCAAAAAGATGCAATAACAATAGTTGAAAACATCAATTTTGAAGTTCCGAAAACTAAAGAATTTATTAAATTGAGCAATAATCTTAAATTTGATAATCAAAAAACATTAATGATACTTTCAGAACCAAATAAAAATCTGTTTTTGTCGGCTCGCAACCTTGCAAAAATGAAAGTCATTACCGTTTCTGAATTATCAACTTACGATATTATGAATGCATCTAAACTTGTTTTACTTGAAACGACAATAGATGCATTACACAAAACATTTGGAATAGAATAAGTTATGGAAATACTAATTAAGCCCTTAGCAACCGAAAAAATGACGATTCAAGGCGAAAAATTAAATCGTTACGGTTTTGTAGTTGACCATAGAGCTAACAAAATTCAGATAAAAGAAGCTGTCGAAACAGTATATAAAGTATCTGTTGAAAAAGTTAACACTGCCAACTACCATGGAAAAAATAAAAGCCGTTATGCAAAAACAGGATTTGTATCAGGCAGAACTAATCGTTACAAAAAAGCTTTTGTAACTCTTAAAGAAAATGATAAAATTGACTTTTTCAGTAATATATAAGCATTATGGGAGTAAAAAAGTTTAAACCGGTAACACCCGGAACACGGCATAAAATAATAGCAACTTTTGACGAATTAACAGCATCAAAACCGGAAAAGTCGCTGTTGGCGCCTTTGAAAAAAACAGGCGGACGCAATAACGAAGGAAAAATGACAATGCGTTACCTTGGCGGCGGGCATAAACGCATGTACCGAATTGTTGATTTTAAACGCGAAAAAGATGGCGTACAGGCAACAGTGAAAACTATTGAATATGATCCAAATCGTAACGCACGTATCGCACTTGTTGTTTATACGGACGGAGAAAAACGATATATAATTGCGCCAAACGGATTGAAAGTAGGACAAAAAATAAGTTCAGGAGCAGGCGTAGCTCCGGAAGTAGGGAATACATTATTTCTTTCCGAAATTCCGCTCGGAACAGTAATTCATAATATCGAACTTCATCCGGGACAGGGAGCAATAATGGCACGCAGCGCGGGAACTTATGCACAGCTTATAGCGCGCGAAGGAAAGTACGCAATCATAAAATTACCTTCGGGTGAAACCCGCATGATATTGGTAACATGCAAAGCAACAATAGGAACAGTATCGAATGCAGACCATAATCTTGAGCAGCATGGAAAAGCAGGACGAAAACGCTGGCTTGGTCGGCGACCGCGCAACAGAGGCGTGGTAATGAATCCTGTTGACCACCCAATGGGCGGAGGCGAAGGACGCGCATCAGGCGGACATCCGCGTTCACGAAAAGGTATTCCTGCCAAAGGTTATAAAACTCGCAATCCTAAGAAAAACTCAACGAAGTTTATTCTTGAACGTAGAAAAAAATAATTAAGGAGAAAAGAATAAAATGAGTAGATCACTGAAAAAAGGTCCATATATCGAACCAAAATTAGAAAAGAAAATCGCTGCAATGAACGAATCAAACAAAAAAGCAGTGATAAAAACATGGTCACGTGCAAGTATGATTGCTCCTGACTTTGTAGGACACACTATAGCCGTACATAACGGAAATAAATTTATACCTGTTTATATTACCGAAAATATGGTAGGACATAAACTCGGAGAGTTTGCCCCAACACGTAAGTTTTCGGGTCACGCAGGAAATAAAAAATAGTAGTAACGCCAAATATTTATAACATAATGGGTGCAAGAAAAAGATTAATGGCTGAAAGGCTGAAAGAAGAAAGACAATACAAAAGTTATGCAAAACTAAATAACTGTCCCACTTCGCCACGAAAAATGCGTTTGGTGGCAGATTTGATACGCGGTGTAGAAGTAGGACGCGCTCTTGATATTCTTAAATATACAAAAAAAGAAGCATCATTGCGTCTTGAAAAATTGCTTAAATCGGCGATTAAAAATTGGGAATCAAAAAACGAAGGCGCAAATGATTTGGAAGAAGGTAATTTATGTGTTAAAGAAATCTTTGTAGATGGAGGCAGAATATTACGCAGAATTCAACCCGCTCCACAAGGACGCGCACACAGAATACGTAAAAGATCAAATCACGTAACTATAATTTTGGGTAAAAAAACAGAGGAAAAATAATATGGGACAAAAAGTAAATCCAATAGGAAACAGATTAGGAATAATTCGCGGATGGGATTCAAACTGGTATGGAGGTAAAGAGTTTTCATCTAAAATAGTTGAAGACTCAAAAATACGTAAATACCTTAACGCACGTCTTTCAAAAGCAGGAATATCCAAAATAATTATAGAACGTACGCTCAAACTTATCACTGTTACCATCAATACCGCACGTCCGGGAATGATTATCGGAAAAGCAGGCAGTGAAGTAGATAAGTTAAAAGAAGAATTGAAAAAAATAACTAACAAAGAAATACAGATCAATATTTTTGAAATAAAACGTCCGGATGTTGATGCCGTTATTGTAGCCAACGGAATAGCGCGCCAGATAGAAGGCAGACTGCCATACAGACGCGCCCTTAAAGCAGCAATTGCAGCAACAATGCGTATGGGCGCCGAAGGTATTAAAATCCAAATTTCAGGACGTTTAGGCGGAGCAGAAATGGCACGTACCGAAACTTTGAAAGAAGGACGTATCCCATTGCATACATTCCGTGCAGATATAGACTATGCCCTTGCAGAAGCTCTTACAAAAGTCGGCTTGCTTGGCATCAAAGTTTGGATTTGCAACGGATTGGTTTACGGAAAACGCGACCTTTCGCCGAATGTCGGAGTAGCATCATTAACAGGTCCGGCAGGAGGCAGTTTCAGCACGGGACGCAACGAACGCAACAACGACAGAAGACCTAAACGCGAAAGCGGAAGAAGATCTAAAAAATAAAAATGATTTCTAAAGGAGAAAAAAAATGTTACAGCCGAAAAAAACAACATACAGAAGGCAGCAAAAGGGTAAAATGAAAGGAAATGCCCAAAGAGGAAACCAATTAGTATTCGGATCATTCGGAATAAAAGCAATGGAAGAATGTTGGATGACAGGCCGTCAATTGGAAGCTGCGCGTCAGGCAATAGTTCGTTACATGAAACGTGAAGGACAAATTTGGATTCGAGTATTTCCCGATAAACCTATTACCAAAAAACCCGCCGAAGTACGTATGGGTAAAGGAAAAGGTAACCCCGAAGGATTTGTTGCAACAATAAATCCAGGTAGAATAATTTTTGAAGCAGAAGGCGTACCGTTGGAAGTAGCAAAAGAAGCCTTACGACTTGGAGCGCAGAAACTTCCGATAGCAACAAAATTCATTGTAAGAAGAGATTATGTTGAAGAATTATTATAAAATTGAAAGAATATGAAGACAGCAGAAATACGCGAAATGGCAATTAACGACTTGATTGAACGCATAGAAACAGAAAAAGCAAATCTGTCATCAATGAAAATGAATCATGCTATATCACCGATTGAAAATACATCAAAAATCAGAGAATCACGAAGAAATATAGCACGAATGCTTACTGTATTGCAACAAAAACAAATTAACGAGAAAAAATAATCGTTTATGGAAAGAAATCTCAGAAAAGAAAGAATAGGAATTGTTGTAAGCAACAAAATGGAAAAAACCATAGTAGTTGCCGTAAAACGCAAAGTAAAACACCCGATGTACGGGAAATTTGTGAACAAAACAACAAAATTTGTTGCGCACGATGAAAAAAACGAATCAAGCGAAGGCGATACTGTGCGCATAATGGAAACACGCCCGCTAAGCAAAACAAAATGCTGGCGTTTAGTAGAAATAATTGAAAAAGTTAAGTAGTTATGATACAACAAGAAACCAGATTGCAGGTAGCAGATAACAGCGGAGCAAAAGAAGTGCTTTGCATCCGAGTATTAGGAGGAACGAAAAGACGCTATGCCTCATTAGGCGACAAAATAGTTGTTTCCATAAAAAGCGCAATGCCGGGCGGAGATGCTAAAAAAGGAACAGTATCAAAAGCCGTAATCGTAAGAACAAAAAAAGAAGTACGTCGCTCCGACGGCTCTTATATACGTTTTGACGATAACGCTTGCGTACTGCTAAATAATCAGGACGAAATACGTGGAACGCGCATATTCGGTCCGGTGGCAAGAGAATTACGTGACAACTATATGAAAATAGTTTCTTTAGCACCCGAAGTATTATAATAAAAATGTGTTGAAATGAAAAGAAAATTACACATAAAAAAAGGCGATATAGTTTACGTAAATGCCGGCGAAGACAAAGGCAAAACAGGTAAAGTATTGCAAATTCTCGTTAAAACGGAACGCGCAATAGTAGAAGGCGTAAACATGGTGAAAAAACATACAAAACCAAATTCAAAGAACACCCAAGGCGGAATTATCGAAAAAGAAGCGCCGATACACATCTCAAATCTACAACTGGCAGATGCTGACGGCAAACCGATAAAAACAGGACGCCGCATTAGCGAATTGACAGGAAAACTTGTTCGTTACTCAAAAAAAACAAACGAGGAGATTAAATAATGGCAAAGAAAGAAACCAAAAAAGACAATGCAGGAATACAGGTAATACCTAAAAATTACGTAGTAAGCCTGCAAAAAAAATACAAAGAAGAAATTGTACCCAAACTTATGAAAGAGTTTGGATACAAATCGGTCATGCAAGTTCCGCATTTAGAAAAAATAGTAGTAAATCAAGGAGTAGGAGCAGCTGTTGCCGACAAAAAGTTGATAGAAGTAGCACAAAATGAACTTTCAACCATTACAGGACAAAAAGCAATAGTATTGACATCTAAAAAAGACATTTCCAATTTTAAACTGCGTAAAGGAATGCCGATAGGAGTAAAAGTTACTCTTCGCCGAGGAAAAATGTACGAATTTCTTGACAGACTGATATCAATAGCATTACCTCGTATTCGCGATTTTCAAGGAATACACGATAAATTAGACGGACGGGGAAATTATACATTGGGAGTGAGCGAACAAATAATATTCCCCGAAATAGACCTTGATAAAATAATAAAAATATTCGGTATGGAAATGACATTTGTTACCAGCACCAGCAACGATGAAGAAGCATACGCTCTTCTTCGTGAATTCGGATTACCATTTAAAAACACAAAAAAGAATCAATAATATGGCTAAAGAATCGATGAAAGCACGCGAAGTAAAGCGAGCAAAAATGGTTGCCAAATATGCAGAAAAACGTAAAGCGCTGAAAGAAGCAGGCGATTATGCAGGTCTTGCAAAACTGCCGAAAAATTCAAGCAGAGTACGACAGCACAATCGCTGTTCGATAACAGGACGTCCGAAAGGATACATGCGACTGTTCGGCATCAGCAGAATACAGTTTCGCGAAATGGCTTCGCAAGGATTGATTCCGGGAATAACAAAAGCAAGTTGGTAAATACTTGTGATATTAATAAATAAAAAGTAAAATAATCTGGATATCGGTTACATAACCGAATCATGTTTCGAGAAAAATGATAAAAAAATTAATAACGAAACAAAAAGTAAAAATTATAAATTTAAAAAATAAAAAGTAATGACTGATCCAATTGCAGATTATCTGACAAGAATTAGAAATGCATCGAGAGTAGGACATAAAACAGTGGAAATTCCCTCATCAAAAATAAAAAAGGAAATTACACGCATCCTGCACGAAAAAGGCTACATCCTGAGCTACAAGTTTATGGATGAAGACGTGAAAAGTACTATCAAAATAGCATTGAAGTACCATCCGGTAACAAAAAAACCGGCGCTCAAATCGCTTGACCGCGTGAGCCGGCCGGGATTGCGTCGTTATGCAAGCGCGGCAACAATGCCCAAAGTGCTTAACGGTTTAGGAATAGCAATAATATCAACATCAAAAGGAATAATCACAGACAAGGAAGCCCGTGATTTGAATATTGGTGGTGAAATTTTGTGTTATATTAGTTAATATTAAAAATTTAATATAATGTCACGAATAGGAAAATTACCTGTAAACCTTCCGCAAGGCGTAACCGTAAAGGTAGAAAACGGAAATGTGGTTAAGGTTAAAGGACCTCTCGGCGAGTTGAGTCAAAAAGTTGACCCCGACATCGCCGTAAAGGTAGAAGACGGCAAGTTTTCGCTGGAACGCCCGACGAATCAGCCGCGTCATCGCTCAATGCACGGACTTTATCGTGCCTTGTTGAATAATATGGTGCTGGGAGTATCAAAAGGATATGAAATCAAACAGGAACTGGTAGGCGTAGGATACAAGGTTGAAGCCAAAGGTCAGATACTTGAATTTAGCCTTGGATATTCACATGATATTCATTTTGAACTGCCTGACGAAGTTAAAGCTTCAGTGTTTGTTGAACGAAAAGGAAATCCGATTTTAACTCTTACCAGCATTGACAAACAACTTATCGGACAGGTTGCTGCAAAAATACGTTCATTACGTAAACCCGAACCCTACAAAGGCAAAGGTATTAAATTTGTAGGCGAACAGTTACGCCGTAAAGCAGGAAAATCCGCTAACGCTAAATAATATAGGAGATTAATGTATGGCACTTACTAAAACAGAAAGAAGGCAAAGAATTAAATATCGTATTCGCAAAAAAGTAAGCGGAACAACGGAAAGACCTCGTATGTCTGTTTACAGAAGCAATAAACAGATTTATGTGCAAATTATAGATGACTTGAAAAGCATAACGCTTGTGGCAGCATCGTCAACCGACAAGTCTATTGCCGAACAGGTAAAAGGGAAACAAGGAATTGAAGTTGCAAAAGAAGTAGGAAAACTCATAGCTCAAAAAGCCATAGAAAAAGGCATTGAAGCAGTAGTTTTCGACCGCAACGGATATTTATATCACGGAAGAGTAAAAAGTTTAGCAGAATCGGCACGCGAAGGCGGTCTTAAATTTTAAAAGATTATGGCAGTAAATTTAAATATCAAAAAAGTAAAAACTACCGATTTGGAATTAAAAGACAGATTGGTTGCCGTTCAACGCGTTACAAAAGTAACAAAAGGAGGACGCCACTTTAGTTTTGCAGCTATTGTTGTAGTTGGCAATGAAAACGGAATTATAGGTTACGGACTTGGAAAAGCCAACGAAGTAGCAACAGCAGTTCAAAAAGGAACTGAAGATGCAAAGAAAAATCTTGTTAAAATTCCTGTTTATAAAGGCACTATACCGCACGAACAAACAGCTAAATTTGGCGGAGCAAAAGTATATATCAGCCCGGCAGGACCCGGTACGGGAGTAAAAGCCGGAGGAGCTATGCGCGCAGTACTCGAAAGCGTCGGAATTACAGATGTGCTGGCAAAATCCAAAGGCTCATCAAATCCGCATAATCTGGTAAAAGCCACAGTTCTCGCTTTATTGGAACTGCGCGACGCCTATACCGTATCGGAAGTTAGAGGAGTTTCACTTAATACAGTGTTTAAAGGATAAGGAGATAACGAAATGGCAAAATGTAAAATTACACAGGTAAGAAGTAAAATAGGTTCTACCAAAAGACAGCGAGCAACACTTGCCGCACTCGGATTGAGAAAAATAAACCATAGCGTTGAAAGGCAAATAACGCCCTCTTTGTTGGGACAGATAGAAAAAGTGAAACACTTGATAAAAACAGAAGAAATAGAATAACAGTACAAATTGGATGAACTATGGAATTGAATAACTTACGTCCTGCAAAAGGGGCAACGCACAAAGATAAGCGAATAGGACGCGGACAGGGTTCGGGACGCGGAGGTACATCTACACGCGGACACAAAGGAGCAAAATCACGCTCGGGATATTCGCGAAAAGCAGGTTTTGAAGGCGGACAAATGCCATTGCAACGCCGTTTGCCTAAATACGGTTTTACAAATATAAACCGTAAAGAATATAAAGCGATAAATGTTTCAACATTACAGACATTATCTGAAAAATTAGGCATAACAGCGTTTGCATTTGACACCTTTGTTGAAGCAGGTCTTGTATCAAAAAATCATCTTGTTAAGATATTGGGCAACGGCGAACTTACGGCAAAACTTGATGTTGAAGCGCACGCTTTTTCGAAAAAAGCAGTTGAACAGATAGAAGCACAACAGGGAACAGTTACTAAAATAGACGAAAAATCTAAAAAAGAAAATAAATGAAAAAATTTATCACAACGATAAAAAATATTTTCAAAATTGAAGAACTGCGTAAAAGAATTATTTATACGCTGGCTTTGGTTGCGATTTATCGATTAGGCAGTTTTGTTGTTCTTCCCGGAATAGATGCCAATGCAATAAGCGGCTCTGATCTGGAAAGTCAGGCAAGCGGAGGACTTATAGGCTTACTTAACATGTTTTCAGGAGGAGCATTCGGTAATGCTTCAATATTTGCATTGGGTATAATGCCATATATATCAGCATCAATAGTTATACAGTTGTTAGGTATTATGGTGCCTTATTTTCAGCGCCTGCAGCGCGAAGGCGAAAGCGGACGCCGCAAAATGAACCAATATACACGTTATCTGACAATATTAATACTTATATTTCAAGGACCGGCATACGTAGTCAATCTTCACTTGCAATTGCCTCAAGATGCATTTCTTGCACAGGGATTTTGGTTTAATGCAACATCTACCATAATACTGCTTGCAGGAACAATGTTTGTAATGTGGCTTGGCGAACGTATTACCGACAGAGGCATAGGAAACGGAATATCGCTGATAATTATGGTTGGTATTATTGCGCGCCTGCCGTTTGCATTAGTAGCAGAAGTAGGAACACGGCTTGCAGAACCCACAGGAGGAATTTTGATGTTTATTGTAGAAATGGTTGTTTTGTTTATTGTATTTGTTGCATGTATAGCGCTTGTACAGGGCGTACGCAAAATACCCGTACAATATGCACGCCGCATAATAGGCAACAAACAATATGGCGGACAACGTCAATATATACCCTTGAAAATAAATGCAGCAGGCGTTATGCCTATTATCTTTGCTCAGGCATTGATGATGATTCCGCTGTTATTTACAGGCTTTGCAGGCTCAACAGCCTTAAACAATCAATACGGATTTTGGTATAACTTTATATTTGCAACGCTGGTAATGGTATTTACATATTTCTATACAGCCGTAACGGTTAATCCCACAAATATGGCTGAAGATATGAAAAAGAACGGTGGATTTATACCCGGAGTAAAACCCGGCAAAAAAACAGCCGAATATTTGGATAGCGTTATGTCAAGAATAACATTACCCGGCTCAATATTTCTTGCAATAGTTGCAATTCTTCCCACATTTGCCGTTCTAACATTTGGAATTGACAGACAGTTTGGACAGTTTTTCGGAGGTACATCATTGCTGATTCTTGTCGGCGTAATTCTTGACACATTGCAGCAAATAGAAAGTCATCTCTTAATGAGACATTACGATGGATTAATGAAAACCGGCAAACTGAAAGGTCGGTCGGGAATGTAATTGATAAAAAAGTTCTTTATTTAATGATAAATTTGAAAACCGACGAAGAGATTGAAATACTGAGAGAAAATAATCTTTTAGTATCAAAAACTTTGGCAGAAGTAGGAAAACACATAAAACCGGAAATCACAACACTCGAGCTTGATAGAATAGCAGAAGAATTTATTCGTGATAACGGAGCAGCCCCCGGGTTTTTAGGATATAACGGTTTTCCAAACACTCTCTGCATATCGGTTAACAGCGTAGTTGTGCATGGCATACCATCAAACTACCGCTTGCAGGAAGGCGATATTGTTTCTGTTGATTGCGGAACGAGAATGAAAGGTTTTTACGGTGATTCGGCTTACACTTTTGCAGTAGGCAAAATAAGCGCTGAAGCCGAAAATCTTCTGAAAATTACCAAAGAAAGCCTGTATAAAGGCATCGAACAAATAAATTCAAATGCACGAATAGGAGATATTTCAAACGCAATTCAAGCGCATGTCGAAAAATACGGATATTCTGTTGTTCGCGAAATGATAGGACATGGAATAGGACGCAATATGCACGAAAAACCAGATGTTCCAAATTACGGCAGAAAAGGAAACGGCGCAAAACTGCAAAGCGGAATGGTGATTTGCATAGAACCAATGATAAATTTGGGCAAAAAAGATGTATATATGGAAGATGACGGCTGGACGGTTCGCACTTGCGATAATAAATATTCGGCGCATTTTGAACTTGCAGTCGCCATACGCGACAAAGGAAAAGCAGATATACTGTCAACATTCAAATTTATAGAAGAATAATTAATAGATTATTAGGAATATATTAAAAAATTAAAATAGAGTAATAACAGTAAAAAATGGCAAAACAGGCAGCCATAGAAAAAGATGGAATGGTAATAGAAGCATTGTCAAATGCAATGTTTCGTGTTGAGTTGGATAATGGACACGTTGTTATCGCACACATTTCGGGAAAAATGAGAATGCACTACATAAAAATTCTTCCCGGAGATAAAGTGCGCGTAGAAATGTCGCCTTACGATTTAACAAAAGCACGAATAGCATACCGTTATCCGAATAGAAATAATTAATAAATTATAAAACAACTAAGCGATATGAAAGTAAGAGCATCAATTAAAAAGCGTAGTGATGACTGCAAAATAGTTAAGCGCAAAGGTCGCTTATATGTTATTTGCAAAAAAAATCCTAAGTTTAAACAACGTCAAGGATAATAAAAACAACGAATGGAATTAAATCCGTAAATCTTGGAAAGATTAAAAAAACAGTTAAACAATTAAACAAAAGAATAAATGGCACGTATAGCAGGTGTTGATTTACCAGACAACAAACGGGGAGAAATAGGATTAACCTATATCTTTGGAATAGGACGTAGCGCATCGCGTACTATTCTGGCAAAAGCAGGCGTTGACGTTAATACCAAAATCAAAGATTGGAATGACGAACAAATAGCCGCAATTCGTAGTATCATTGGAAACGAATATGTGATAGAAGGAGAACTTCGTTCACAAATTCAGTTGAATATTAAACGATTGATGGATATCGGATGTTATCGAGGAATCCGTCACCGTATAGGATTACCAGTGCGTGGACAAAGCACGAAAAATAATGCACGTACACGCAAAGGAAAAAAGAAAACAGTAGCAAATAAGAAAAAAGCAACTAAATAATAAGTAAGATGGCAAAAAAACAGGGAACAACCAAAAAGAAAGTTGTAAAAGTTGAGGTTGCAGGGCAAGCTCACATCCATTCAAGTTTTAACAACATTATTATTTCTTTGACAAATAACGATGGACAGGTTATCAGTTGGTCGTCGGCAGGTAAAATGGGTTTCAAAGGCTCAAAAAAAAATACGCCTTATGCAGCTCAAACAGCAGCAGCCGATTGTGCCAAAGTAGCTTATGACCTGGGACTTCGTAGAGTAAAAGTATTTGTTAAAGGTCCGGGCGCAGGACGCGAATCGGCAATGCGTACCATCAATTCAAACGGAATTGAAATAACAGAAATAATAGATGTTACACCGCTTCCGCACAATGGATGCCGCCCGAAAGGAAGACGCAGAGTTTAATATATTAAAACAAATAAAAAATTATGGCAAAGTACATAGGTCCTAAAACAAAAATTGCACGTAAATTCGGCGAACCTATTTATGGTCCGGATAAATACATGGATAGAAAAAACTTTCCTCCCGGACAGCATGGATTGGCTAAAAAACGTAAAAAAATATCTGAATACGGTATTCAGTTACAGGAAAAACAAAAAGTAAAATATACTTACGGCTTGCTTGAACGCCAGTTTCGTACATTCTACGAACGTGCATCAAAAATGAAAGGACGTAAAGGCGAAAACCTTATCATTTTACTTGAAAGCCGGCTTGATAATATCGTTTATCGTTTGGGAATTGCACCAACGCGAGCAGCAGCCCGCCAGCTCGTAAATCACCGTCATATTGTAATTAACGGCGATGTATGCAATATTCCATCATGTATCGTAAAAATAGGAGATGTTATCGGCGTTCGTGAAAAATCAAAATCGCTTGAAGTAATACAAAACTCATTAAGCGGACTGACAACAAGCAGATATTCATGGCTTGAATGGGATAATACGGCGCTTGCAGGAAAATACATAAGCAAAATCGATCGCAGCGAAATACCGGAAACTATCAACGAACAGTTAATCGTAGAGTTATACTCTAAATAATTGAAGGATATCGAAGTAATATCGCTTCAATCTTTACAAACTTTAATAAAATAAAAAAAATATGGCAATATTAGCATTTCAGAAACCGAATCAAGTAATAATGCTTGAAGCAAACGATGTCTTTGGACGATTTGAATTTCGCCCACTGGAACCGGGCTACGGCATTACTGTCGGAAACGCGCTCAGACGTGTTCTGCTTTCATCGTTGGAGGGATACGCAATAACGTCAGTAAAAATATCCGGCGTAGATCATGAATTTACAACAATTCCGGGTGTTATTGAAAATGTAGTTGATATTATCCTTAATCTTAAAAAAGTAAGATTAAAAAAGACTGATATTGAAGGCACCGAAACGGAAAAAATAACTGTTAACGTCTCGGGACAAACTATTCTTACAGCAAAAGACCTTAATGCCAATATGTCGGTATTCAAAGTTCTAAATCCCAGACTTGTGATTTGCAACATGGATGAAAATACAAAATTCCAAATGCAACTTACAATAGGGCAGGGTAGAGGCTGGGTTCCTGCCGAAGAAAACAAACTCGAAAATACCGAATTTGGAGTAATACCCATTGATTCAATATTTACGCCGATTATAAATGTAAATTTTACAACGGAAAATTTCAGGGTAGAACAAAAAACCGACTATGAAAAATTAATAATAGAAATAACTACCGATGGCTCGGTACATCCGAAAGAAGCGCTTAAAAAGGCGGCAAAAGTATTGATAAATCACTTTATGCTGTTTTGCGATGAAAAAATTACAATCGAAGCAGACGAAACGGTAACTCACGATGAATTTGATGAAGAATTATTGCGCGTACGCCAATTACTTAAACAGCGTTTGACTGACATGGAACTGTCGGTACGAGCGCTTAATTGTCTGAAAGCAGCCGATATCAAAACACTTGGAGAACTTGTAAAATTAAGCAGAAACGACTTGTTGCGATTTAGAAACTTCGGCAAAAAATCGCTTACCGAGCTAGATGAACTTTTGGAAAACCTTAAATTATTTTTCGGTATGGATGTTGCAAAATATAAACTTGATAAAGAATAATAACTATGAGACATAATAAAAAATACAATCATTTAAGCAGACAGTCGGGACACCGTAAAGCCTTGCTTGCAAATCTGGCTTCATCGCTAATCATGCACAAACGTATTGAAACTACTCTTGCAAAAGCAAAAGCATTGCGCGTGTACGTAGAACCGCTTATCACAAAATCAAAATACGATACTACTCACTCGCGGCGTACGGTATTTGCATATTTGAAAAATAAATACGCAGTATCGGAACTGTTTCGCAACGTTGCTCCCAAAATAGCAGACCGTCCCGGAGGATATACACGAATATTGAAAACAGGATTTCGTCTGGGTGATGCCGCCGATATGGCGATGATAGAATTGGTTGATTTTAACGAAGCAGCGCTTGCAGGAGCAACTAAAAAAGAAACTAAAAAAACAACGCGCAGAAGCCGTTCAAAAAAGACGGCAAATACTGCTGCGATTGAAGAAACCATAACGAAAAAAACAGTTTTGGAAACTCCGAAAGAAAAGGAAATGAACGAAACTAAAAAAGAAACTGTTGCTGAAGTCGAAAATAACACAACAACCGACGCAACAGAATAATCAGTTTTCATGTTGTTTTAAAGTGGGAAGGTTGCCGGTAAATTATCGGCAACCTTTTTGTTTTTAATCATTCTGCGCAATACTTTTAGCAATTTTTACGCCATGTATAATCCTCAAAACGAAATATACACAAATTTAAAACGAAAAGTACATTTTTGAGGGAAATTACATACTTCTAAATATAACAAAAAAAAGCAGTCTAATCCGACTGCTTTTTGCCAAATTTGAACCGCTGTTATTTGCCGGCTTGCATCTTGAATTCATCGTAAGCCCGCACAAGGTAACTTAATCCTGTTTGCGTTTTTGCAACGATTTTATTATTTACCAAACGACCTTTATATGTGTCGCCGAATTTGTCTGTTACCTGTATAACATC
>JAISOH010000054.1 GCA_031275825.1 Prevotellaceae bacterium
TACCATTCTTAATCAAATCATTACTGTGGCAATGCGGACATTGAATTTCTATTGTATGAATCATTACTTACTATTTTTTGCAAAGATACAAAATAATCCTGATAATTTAAGACACTATCCTGTTTTTCAGTCAGGTTGGTTGAATAATTTGTTTTGTTTATTGCTTCGTGATATATATTATTGATAATCACAAAAATACAAAACAGATATCAATCAATCAACTGAAATTCAATTGATTGTATTGTTTTGTTAAATTTAAATAGTTTCTAATAAAATTTTATAAATGATTGTGATTTTTAATATTATAAATCAACAATTTAATTTTAATATAATTGAAATTTTCGACTATATTCTATATAATTTAAAATTATTGATTATTAATAATTTGTGTTTAATTTAATTGTAAATTATTATTGACCTTAATATAATTACCTGAACCTTTGCAAAGGCTCAATACAAGCATTAAAACTCTGCGACTTTGTCATGTCATCCACAAATATTTTTAAATACTCTCAAAGCGTTTGCGCCAAGTATTTTTGTTATTTCATCCGGTTTGTAATCGCTGTTAAACAGGGCTTTTGTGAGATTAGGGAATTTTGAAACATTTTCCAGTCCGACAGGCGTAATATCAATTCCATCAAAATCTGATCCAAGTGCAATGCAATCGACATTTCCCGTAAGATTGCGAATATAATTGATGTGTTTCATTACGTCGTTTATTGTGGCTTTGCCGGTGTTATTCAGGAAATACGGATAAAAAACAGAACCTATTACTCCGCCGCGACTTGCTATTTCTTTTATGTGTTCATCACTCAAATTTCGTTTGCTGTTATTTACGGCACAGGCTCCCGAATGTGTTGCAATAACTGTTTTGTCTGTATAATTCAATACATCGTCAAGCGACTTTTTATTTACATGCGATACGTCAATCATCACTCCGAGTTTATTCAATCTGTCGATAACCTGTTTTCCGAATAGTGTTAAACCTTTATTTTCATCGTCATTTGCTCCGCCACACCATTCTGTTCCGTAATTCCATGCAAGGGTAAGATAACGCATTCCGCGTTCATAAAGTTTATTTATATTTTCTATATTGCCGCCAATAAGCTGTCCGCCTTCAAGACATAATACTGCTGCAATTTTTCCGTCATTAACTGTTGATAAAATATCGGCGTAACTGTTTACCATCTTAATATCTCCATTACATTCGTCAATGTCGTGATTAAGAATATCAATAAGTTCAACTGCTCGTTCAAAATGATTTTCAAAGTCGTCGGGACGCGTCCAGACAACAAAAAACTGAACATTTACGCCGCCTTCCTTCAGGCGGGAAAGGTCGGTATGATGTTTACTGTTGGCAAATAAACGGTGTTCGGGATGATTAATGCGTTCTTCCATATAATCGTTGTGCAAATCAACAACTATTGACGATTGATGGATTGTTTTATATTGATTTTCCATAAATGTATTTGTATTATTTGTTTAACCTGTGTGAGTTTGCAGTTCGCTAACAGTAAACTGATAACCTTCCATAACAGGATTGTGTAAAAGTCTGATGCAAATTTCCCTTACTTTTTTTTCAGCTGCATCTTTTGATTCTGCTTCTATTTCAAGCGTTATGTGTTTGCCTATTCGCACGTTTTCAATTTCGGCGTAACCATTGTTGTGCAGCGTCATTGTTACTGCTTTTCCCTGCGGGTCTAAAAGCGCCTTAAGAGGCATTACGTCTATGTCGGATATGAATTTCATAATTTTATTTATTGTGTTTATACCTTATTTTTCAATATTTTGTTTTATTCCGTGTTTAATATCAAGTTCGGGTAATTCTTTCTTATATTCATCAATGTTCCATGTTATTCCGAAAATGGAAAGGTAATCCTGATATTTGCTCAATCCGACTTCCATTCGTCTTTTATCTACATTGTCAGGGTCTTCAAGAGGCGCTACATAATGTTTTCCCGTTGTAACATCAATTCCTATATGGCTTCCGTAAATCTGGCGTTTTCCTAACTTTAATGCCATATCATCTTCAAGCAAAGCCAGATATGCAGGGTCGGCATTTCCTTTTGCTACTGCTTCCTTAATCATGGGCAAATAATTTTCCTGCGTTTTTATATCTGCATACTGCTGTATAATCGAAAATAAAATTTTACTTCCGCGTTCTCCTATAATATCGTGCCCGAGCCAGCCTTTTTCATCAAGTATTTTTGTTATTTTAACAAGATTGGCAGAATTTTTTTCATTTATGGTTTTGACAAGTTGCCGCATTTCATTTGAATTACGACCATGTTTCCGTTCAATTTCTCCTATTTCAAAATCGAATTGCAAATTTTCTCTGTAAACAGAATCAAGTTGAGCCGATAATATTACATCATATTGGTCTGTTTTTTCTTTGTTTGTTTTAACAAAATCAATTATAAAATTCCATCGCTCGTCCGAATAAAGCAAAGACAAAGCGATATCATTAACAATATTCAAGTCTGCAAAATCTTCAATATGCGTAATGTGAAAAAGTTGAACGAATGCAGAATCTGCTTTGCCAGCCAGCGCCCACGAACAGGCGGCTTTATATCTGTCGTTTATTTGTGCATAAGCGCTGTATTTGAAAAAGGCTTCGGAATATTTATGCGCCGATTTCAAATATTTTTTGTTTGTATAAAGTTTGTCGGCTTCGTTTACAAGTTTGGCATATTTTTCTCTGTTTTGGCAAAATGCCGAACCGACCGACAGAATTGTTAAAAAGGTTAATATTATTTTTTTCATTTCCATACTTATTTTTTGTTTGTAATTATATAAAAAGTTCAATAAATATCAAAAAAGCAATTTTATTATTGACAGTAAAACATACAGAATAACAGATAAACCGAGTCCTGCAAAGCCAAATATTATTATTAATATTATTGCTGTTGCCAAAAATATTATTTTAATAATATTTTTTTTGATTATGTTGCCTTCGTCAAAATTTATTTTCAGGGCAAACATTGGTATTTCGCAAACCAGCAATATCGACATCACAATACATATCAGTATTATTGAAATATCAAAATATAAAATATCGTGAATAAATTTGTATTCATTTGCTGCAAGCACTGCTGATACTATAAATATTGCATTTGCAGGCGTAGGTAATCCCAGAAACGAATTGTGCTGACGCTCGTCGATATTGAATTTTGCAAGACGCAATGCCGAAAAAACGGCAATTATAAACGGAAATCCATAAAAAGGTATTCCGAAAATAGGAATTGAAAGCATGTCAGGATCCAGTTTTGTAAATAATCGATGCAACATTGCAGCCGGAACAACGCCGAAACTTACCATATCAGCCAGCGAATCCAACTGCACTCCCAATGCTGAATAAGCTTTGAGAACGCGAGCCGACAGTCCGTCGCAAAAATCAAAAAATACAGAAAAAAACAGAAAATACGCAACTGTTTCAAAATCATCCTTGAAAACAAATACAAGAGCCAGACAGCCTGATAACAGGTTGAGCGACGTCAGTATATTGGGAATTATTTTTTTTGTCATTGTCCACATTGTTATTAAATTTTACACATAAAATACACAATTATTTTGTTTGTCGGCAAATAATTAAAATATTTCATGTAAATTTGCCACAAAATTACAAAAATATGTTGAGATATTTATTATTATGTTTATTAATTATTAATATTTATTCATGTAATAACGCCCGTAAGGCTGATAACGGCAAGACAGAAACGCCGAAAAATATCAAAAAAGTTAATGTTAATATTGTTTCTCCCAAAAACGGACAGCAGGTAAAACAAAACGATGTAATTGATATTATATACGAAATAAAAAACGACAGTGTTAAAATAGATACTGTGGTTTTGTTTGTGAATAACCGTGAAACAGCGCGATTTACAGGAAAAAATTACAAATGGCTGATGAATGAAAGCCGCACAGGACGGCAATCGTTACGTTTAAGCATGAGAGCCGGCGGAATTGAAGTTGCAACTGCATCTTTTGTGTTAAAATATTTTCCGCAGCCGCCGCAATATTATTCTTATTCTGCTGTTAAACAGTTTCCCCACAATACGGCATTTTTTACTCAAGGACTGTTTTTTGATGAAGGATTTTTATACGAAAGCACGGGACAGTATGGAAATTCAGCCTTAATGCAAATTGAACCTGCAACGGGAAACATTGTAAAATCGGTAAATCTTGGTGAAAATTTTTTCGGTGAAGGAATTACGCTTATAAATGATAAAATTTATCAACTGTCGTGGCAGGAACATCAATGTTTTATATACGACAAAAAAACTTTCAACAAACTTTCTGCGCTGTCCTACTCAAACGAAGGCTGGGGAATTACTACAGTAGATAATTTACTTGCTGTAAGCGATGGCTCGTCAATTATAACTTTTGTAAATCCCGACAATTTTGCCGAAGTCCGTCATATTGAAGTTTGTAACGACAAAGGAAATGTAAGTCAGCTAAATGAACTTGAATTTATAAACGGACTGATTTGGGCTAACGTTTGGCAAACAAATACAATAGTTATGATAAATCCTCAAACAGGAGCCATAGTCGGCGAAATTGATTTAAGCGGAATATACCAAAATGCAAATGCCGAAAATTGCCTGAACGGAATTGCTTACGATGTAAAAAACAAACGCATTTTTATTACAGGTAAACACTGGTCGAAACTTTTTGAAATACAAATCGTGAAAAAATAAGTAGCCTCTTTTTTAACTGAATATGGAAAATACAAGCAACAACCAGTGTTTTGACGATTATGAAATTAAAGTTGCCGTTGTAATTTTAAATTGGAACGGACGAAAAATTCTTCAAGAATTTTTGCCATCAGTTGTTAAACATACAACCGGCAAACAAACAAAAATCATAATTGCAGATAACGGTTCAACCGATAATTCGCTAAAATTTTTATCACAAAAATTTCCTGATACGGAGCAAATAATTCTTGATAAAAATTATGGCTTTGCAGGTGGATACAATCGTGCCTTGAAGAAAATAAAAGCAAAATATTTCGTGCTTCTCAATTCGGATGTTGAAGTTACCGAAAACTGGCTTGAACCTTTGGTTTCGCATCTTGACGAAAACAGTAATGTTGCAGCCTGTATGCCAAAAATACTGTCGTACCGTCAAAAAATGCATTTTGAATATGCAGGCGCTGCCGGAGGATTTATTGACAAATACGGTTATCCTTTTTGTCGCGGACGAATTTTGACAAATATCGAAATTGATGAAAAACAGTACGATACGCCTGTCGATGTGTTTTGGACAACAGGAGCGTGCATGATTGTCCGTTCATCTGTTTACAGTAAGATCAACGGATTTGACGAGGATTTTTTTGCGCACATGGAAGAAATAGATTTATGCTGGCGGATACAGCGCGCCGGTTATTCGCTGATGTGCATTCCGCAATCTAAAGTTTTTCATCTTGGCGGAGGCACGCTTAAAACAGATAATCCGAAAAAAACATATCTGAACTTTCGTAACAGCCTGTTTATGCTTGTAAAAAATTTACCCGAAAAAAAATTCAAAATAACCGTATTTATCAGATTGTTTTTAGATTTTCTGTCGGCAGGAATATTTTTACTGTCGTTTAAATTTTCACATTTTACGGCGGTTGTTAAAGCACATTTCCATTTTTACAAATCCATAAAAACATTGAAAAAAAAACGTAAAGATATTTCAGAATTTTCTAAAATCTCCGAAATGTCAAACATATATCCAAAATCCATTGTACTTGAATTTTTTAAATCAGGAAAAAAACTGAAATTCTCGGAAATACTTTTCAAATAAAACAACATACTCAAAACACGTTGTGCATTTAGCCAAAAAACATAAAAAAGATTGTTCGTCCGAGCAAGTTTTTTATTGTTGATTCAACGCCCAAAATCAGTCGCACAAAAAATTCATTTACAGCAAAAAAACTGTTTCAAAATCAACCTGAACATAAAGAACACTTTACAAAAGATTCGATTTTTGATAAAAAAAAACGGAGAGTTTATCTCAACTTTCCGTTTTTACGCTTTGCCTGTTTATTTGCTGTCAATACTTTATAACCCTGTATTCAACACGCCGATTTGTTTCATTAGCAATTTCGGTTTTAGATTTTTCGCAATCAATCAAAGGATTTGCAGAACCAAATTCTTTCACAACTATTCTGTTTGAATCTATACCGTTAGTTACCAAATAATCTCTTACAGATGTTGCGCGTTTATTAGATAATTTCAGGTTGTAATCGCTTTTTCCCGTACAATCTGTATGTCCTGCAACTTCTATTGTTACAGTTTGATACCGTTTCATAAAATTAATCAAATCTTTAAGCGCCGGTATGTGCTTGTCTGTGATTCTCCACTTGTCAAAATCAAAATTTATATATTGTAATTTTCCTTTTTTTAATAAATCCGACAGCATTACGTCTGGCGTTTTTGCTATTTCAATTTTCTTAACCGTATCTGTCACCTTGATTTTGTCTATTACTTCAACAGGTTTCCCGACCGTGTCAGTTTTAACAGGTTCTGCTTTTCTTATTATCTCGGATTCAAAAAGATAAATATGATCTATGCCTCCATCGCGATTTGATGATATGTAACCTGAATTTTCATCTATAAACGAAATTGCAAAATCATCTCCTTCCGAATTGAATGGTTTGTCCATTTTTACAGGCGCTTTAAAACTGTTTCCATCCGGTTTACAAACAAACAAATCCAGACTGCCGTTAGTATTTGCGGTTGACGAAAAATACAGATTTCCTTTACTGTCAAATCGAGGGAAACGTTCATTTTCTTTTGTATTGATATTGATTCCCAGATTTTCGGGTTCGCTCCAGCTGCTGTCGGCATTGCGTTTGCAGCGATAAATATCTGTGCCTCCGTATCCGCCTTTTTTATCGGATGCAAAATATAAATATGTTCCATCCGGCGAAAGACATGGGTCGGCTGTTGAATGTTTATCGCTGTTATATTGAAATTCAACAGGATGCGACCATTCCTTGTCTGTATTCTCAAACATCATTAATTGCAGAGGATAGTAGGTTGTTCCCGATTTGAATATATTATTAACAATGTTTGAATGTGCAGTTCCGGAAACCGCAAAATAAAATTCTCTTCCATCATCGCTAATATAAGGAGAACCAACTCGTTGATACTGTTCAAAAGAAGTCAATACCGATTCTTTATGGTTCTTGTCCATTATGATTAAACGGGAACTGTATGCATCGTTTTTTGCACCGGCGGTATTTTCAACAAAAATAATCTCTCCTTTTACAGTAGGGATTGCGCCCCAGACATCACTGTTTTGCGTAGAAATTTTTGTTATTTTATACTTCTTTTCCTGTGTAAAAGCCACTGTAGAAATAGCCATTAACACTATTAATATAATCTGTTTCATAATTATTACTGAAAAAAATAAGACAATTATTTTAAAAAATTTTACAAAAGTACTTAAAAAAATAAAATAAAAGCAAATTATAGAAAAAAAATCACTGTTTGTAAATTCAATATCTGAATATAACTTAACTTTGCGAGAATATTATTAAATGTACAGGTTACGCACCTGCAAATAAAAACACAAACAGTCAATTATCTTTATTTCAAATTATTGCGGTGTGCTGCATGTTTTTATTTTTTTAACTATATAACTCATATTACGCAAAATTATGATTGTTTGTCAGTTCAATCTTTCTAAATGTATTATTTAAGGTCAATAATAATTTATAATTAAATTAAACACAAATGCATAATAATCAACAATTTTAAATTAAGTGTCTATAATTGAGAATATTTATTAGGCTTTATTTAATTTTTATTTCTGCAAAATTCCTTTTTCTATCAGTTTTTCTGCTATCTGTATGGCATTTGTAGCTGCGCCTTTGCGTAAATTGTCGGCAACAATCCAAAGATTTACTCCTGACTTTACTGAAATGTCGCGGCGTATCCGGCCGACAAAAACTTCATCTTTTCCGAAAGAATACAGAGGCATGGGATATATGTTGTTTTTAACATCGTCTTTTACTGTTACGCCTTCTGTGTTTTCAAGTATATTCGTCAGTTCGTTTAAATCGAAATCTTTTTCAAATTCAATATTCACCGATTCGGAATGACCTCCTGTTACCGGCACTCTGACAGTTGTGGGCGATACGGCAATGGTATCGCAAAGAATTTTATGCGTTTCGTTCACCATTTTCATTTCTTCTTTTGTATATCCGTTATCGGTAAACGAATCGATATGTGGAAGAATGTTGAGGTCGACAGGATAAGGATAAAAGGCTTCGTATTTACCCCATTCCGCGCCTGTACGTTCAATCTGCATCTGTTTTATAGCTTTGTATCCTGAGCCTGTTACCGACTGGTAAGTAGAAACTACAATGCGTTTTATTGCGTAGGCTCTGTGTAAAGGCGCTGCTACAAGCAGCATTTGTATTGTCGAGCAGTTGGGATTTGCAATTATATAATCGTTTTCTGTTAAAACATCCGAATTTATTTCAGGCACAACCAGTTTTTTAGAGGTATCCATGCGCCAGTACGACGAGTTGTCTATAACTCGACATCCTGTTTGAGCAAACTTCGGCGCCCATTCTTTTGATACTTCGCCGCCTGCGGAAAATATTGCCAACGCGGGTTCTTGTGATACTGCATCGGCAAGCCGGCATATTTTATATTCGCTGTCCTTGAATCTGATTATCCTGCCTGCCGATTTTTCGGATGCTGCCGGAATTAGTTCGCTTACCGGAAAATTACGTTCTTCAAGAACTTCAATCATTTTTGTTCCAACCAGTCCTGTGGCGCCAACTACTGCTACTTTCATATTGTTTTGATTATTTGTAATTTGAAATATCTGTTATTTTCAGGCTGCAAAGTTCTCATTTTTTTCGTATATTCAGAATATATTTCCAGTCTTTTTATTTTCCACATATTAACAAATCGAAATACATTTTATTTGTTTTTATCACAGATGACTCAGCAAAATATCGTTCAAAATTCCCGAAGCAGTTTGTTTTGCGCCTGCTCCTGCTCCCCGTATCTGCAAGGGAGATTGATAAAAATCAGTATATAAAAGAATTGCATTATCCGTACCGTCGAGATTGTAAAAAGGATGGTTCTGTTCGATTTTTTCAAGACCTGTTTTTGCTTTTCCGTTTTTAATACTTGCCGTAAAACGTAATTTTTTATTTTCGGCTTTAGCTTCATCGTACAGTTTTTTGAAATATGGCTCGTTCTTTTGGATTGTCAGATAAAAAGTTTCCACATCTCCGCTAAAATATTCATCTGATAAAAACATGGTTTTTTCGATATTGCTTTGTTCCAAAGTTAATCCCGATTCGCGTGCGATTATTGTTATTTTGCGCAAAACATCTGTTCCCGACAGGTCAATGCGCGGGTCGGGTTCGGTGTAGCCGAGTTTTTGCGCATCACGGATAACTTGCGCAAATGGCTTTTTACCGTCGTAAGCGGTAAATATAAAATTGAGCGAACCTGACAGTACGGCTTCACATGCATGTATTCTGTCGCCGCTGTTTACAATTTGGTTTATTACTGATATTACAGGTAGCGCTGCGCCAACGGCGGTTTCATATTTAAACGACACTTTTTCTTTTTTTGCTGTTTCGATAAGCATTTTATAGTTTGAAAAATCTGATGAACATGCAATTTTATTACATGTAACAACAGAAATTCCGTTCAGGAACAAATCGCTGTATTTTGCCGAAATGTATTTGCTTGCAGTGCAATCGACAAAAACAGTATTATGCAGCGAACATGAGAAAATTCTGTCGAAATAGTCGTCTCCCGAAACGTTGTCTTCTCCGCCGTTAAGTTCGCTGTCAATATTGTCAAGATTTATGCCTGCTTTGTTGATGATATATTTTTTGCTGTTGCTTAATCCTGCTACAACAATTTGTTTTCCTCTTTGCTGTTCGATATAATGTTTTTGCTGCTTTATTATTGCTATTAACTGTTTTCCAACCGAGCCGTAACCGGCAATAAACAGGTTTATTATTTTTTTTGATTCGCCGAAAAACTCATGATGAACTGCACGTATGGCATCGTTTACATCGGCGGTGGCAACTACTGCCGAAACATTTTTTTCGGATGAACCCTGGGCTATTGCTCTGATATTAATTCCGCGCCTGCCAAGAGCATCAAACATTCGTCCGCTTGCGCCCGACTGATTTTTCATATCATTTCCTACCAGCGAAATTATCGAAAATCCTTTTTCAACTTTAAGCGGTTCTACTTTCCCCAACGAAATTTCATAAGCAAAAGTTTCATCAACGGCAACTTTTGCCCCGTTTGCCGACAGTTCATCTATTGCAACGCACATCGTATGTACGGATGATGCCTGAGTGATAAGTATAATATTTATTTCGTTTTTTGCAAGAGTATCAAACAGACGGCTTGAATATCCGGGAATACCGACCATTCCGTTGCCTTCCATCGAAAGCAGCGCTATGCGGTTGGAACTTGAAAGTCCCCGTATTTTTCCCTGCGTTTCGGGCGGATTGCTTTCGATAAGAGTGCCTTTTGCCTGTGGTTCAAAAGTGTTTTTTACATAAATGGGAATTCCACTGCTCACTACAGGCTGAATTGTGGGCGGATAAACAACTTTTGCTCCGAAATGCGAAAGTTCTAGCGCTTCCTTATACGAAATGTTGTCAATAGTTTTGGCTTCGGGAACAACGCGCGGGTCGGCGGTCATCATTCCTGTTACATCCGTCCATATTTCCAAAACGCGCGCAGAACTTCCGGCAGCAAGCAGCGATGCAGTATAATCAGATCCTCCGCGTCCAAGCGTGGTTGTGTGTCCCTGCGAATCGCCTGCTATAAAACCCGGCAGCAGGTACAGTTTGCAGTTGTTTTTCGACAGCATTTTTTTAATATTTGCATTTGTCGTTTTGGTATCAACAATATTTTGCGATTGATGGCGTTCGGTTCTTATAACCGTTCTTGAATCAATCCATTTATGGCTTATGTTTATTGAATTTAATTTTGCACTTATAATTTTTGTCGACAATATTTCGCCGAAACTCATTATTAAATCAATGGTATGATTGCTTATTTCCCTGATAAGATAAACTCCGTTGGCAATTTCGCGAAGGTTTTTTACAATTTCCCTGCACAAGGCAAAAGTTTCATCTTTATATTCGTTTGCAACAAGTTCGTCAATCAATCTCAGGTGTCTGTCTTCAAGTTTATCTATAAGTTCGACATATTTTTTATCGTGGGCGGCGGCAGTATTTCCTATAAGCGCCAAATTGTCGGTACAGCCGCTTATGGCAGAAACTACAACCACAGTTTTATCACGTTCGATAGCGTTTTTAACTATTGAAATTACTTTTTCCATATTTACGGAATCGGCAACCGAAGTGCCTCCGAATTTTAAAACCTGCATACTTTACTTAATATATTTTGAATCTGTTCGTGTTCCAATAAAAATCCATCGTGCCCAAATTGAGATCTTATCTCAAAATATTCTGCGGCACGAATATGTTTTGCCAAAAATTTCTGTTCATCAACAGGAAAAAGCACATCTCCCCTTATTCCTATGCAAACTGTTTTGGCTTTAATCATCAACAGCGCTTTTTCTATTCCTCCTCTGTAGCGTCCAATGTTGTGGCTGTCAATAGATTTCGTCAAACCGTAATACGAATATGCGTCAAATCTGTTCGACAGTTTTTTGCCCTGATACTGCTGGTACGAACATGCCCGGTTTGCAAAAAGCGTATCATCGTCATTTTCGGCTTGAGTAAGTCCGTAACCTTCGTATGACCTGTACGACAGCAACGCCATTGAGCGCGCCGCTTCCAATCCTTTTTTACCGCCATTAATGTTTTTTTGCTCGTTAAAAGTTTTATCTGCCAAAATTGCCATTCGTTGCGATTCGTTGAAGGCTGTTCCCCATGCCGAAACACGGGCGTTGCAGGCAATCAAAACCGAATATTTGAATAAATCCGGTTCCGAAGCTGTCCATTCCAATGCTTGAAAACCGCCAATTGAACCGCCAATAATCAAATCAATTTTTTTTATTCCTGTGTGATTTTTTACAATTTTATGCGCTTCAACAATATCGCGAACGCTTACTTCGGGAAAATCAAGCAAGTATAAATCCGACGGCTTGTTTTTATTTTTTGCATCAATATCGACAGACGATGGTCCGCTGCTGCCATAGCAAGAACCAAGCATATTTACACAAATGATAAAATATTTTTCGGTATCAAAAAACTTGCCTTTGCCCACAAGCAAATTCCACCATTCTTCGGGATCTGAATTTGCCGTCAGCGCATGACATATCCATATCACCGTTTTATCTGTCGAATATTCGCTGCTGGTATGATAGCACAGTTCAATGCCGTTAACGGTTTTCCCGCATTCAAATGTGAAAGGTTTATTATATTTTAATATGTGCTTTTCCAAATTTTATATTTAATTTATCGTTAATAAATCTTTTTCAGTCAATATTTTTTGCATCTAAACAAATCTGTTTTTTATACTGCTTTAATATAGATACGTGTGTATTTGATTTGACGACTTTTTTGATTTTACAAAGTCAAAGAAAAATAAATGCATCTTCATCTTATCAGCGCATTAGCAATCAATTCCGTTGAGTTCCGCTTTGCTGCGGTTGTTTCACTTTGTTTGCAACAACGGAAAAATGTCTTCAACTCTGTAACAGAATATTTAATTTTTTCACTGTTCATTTCACAAAAAAACCGGGCGCAAAGGTACAAATTAATCCAGTTTTGCAAAATGTTTTTTACGGCAAATACAAGTTTTTGTTTATTTTATGTTTTTTCATACAATTTTTATTTTTCAAAATAAAATGCGCTAATGAATAAACGACAGGTATATAAATTGATAATTAGCAGTTAAACAGTCAATTTTTATTTACCTGTGCGGAATCTCGAAAATTTTATGTACATTTGTTCTGTTTTTCAGTCATGTTGGTTCATCGCTTTATAATTTATATGATTAATATTGCAAATTCACAAAATAAATTATAACCGGTAACCCGATTGACAGCATTTATTTTTAATTTCTTTAAATTAAACAATTATTAAAAATATGAAAAAAGTTAAATTAACAGTTATGCTAATGCTGACAGCATCCATACTGGTTTCGGCGCAGGAATTTGAAGCCAACAGAGTTGTTGCTCACCGCGGCGCATGGAAAGCCGATAAACTTCCTCAAAATTCGTTAGCTTCGTTCAAAAGAGCAATCGAACTCGGCTGCGCCGGCAGCGAATTTGATGTTTACCTCACTGCCGACTCTGTTTTAGTTCTCAATCATGATGCAGATTTGCAGGGCTTGTCTGTTGAAAAAAGCACGCTTGCACAATTGCAGCAAAAAAAACTGTCGAATGGAGAAACCATTGCTTTGCTTGACGATATTATGAAAACTTTGATGAGTCAGGAAAATACAATAGCCTTTCTGGAAATAAAACCTTCGGCTGTAAGCAGAGAACACGGTTTTGCGGCTGTTGATAAAATTATTGAAACAGTCGAACGCTACAAAGCCGAAGACTGGATTTTCTACATAAGTTTCGATTATTCGTATTTGCAGCGTATAAAAGAAAAAAAAACCGATGCACGTATTGCACTTTTGAGCGAACCTCAAAATACCGACAACATCGTTTTCGACAGAAAAACAGGCATGGACTTCAATTATAAAATATTCAAATCGAATCCGGATATTATTAAAGCCGCAAAAATTAAAGGAGCAAACATTAACGTTTGGACGGTAAACGACCCGACTGACATGAAGTATTTCCTTGAATATAACGTTAATTATATCACAACCGACGAGCCTGTATTATTACTTGAACTGGAAAAAGAACATATCAAAAATTTGAAATAAAATAAGAATAAACGGAAAATGCTGACTAAAATCGGAAATAAAATATTAATGTCGTCGATGAAGAAAATAAACCGTTATGTAACCTGCGGCGGCGAAGTACAGCGCGAAGTTTTCAAAAATCTGATTTTGCACGGAAAAAATACGGCTTTCGGCAAGCAGTTTAACTTTGCAGGAATAAAAAATACGGATGATTTCCGAAAAACAGTTCCCATAAGCGATTACGAAAACATTAAACCGTATATAGAACGAATTGTTACGAACAAAGAACAGAACGTACTGTGGGATACGCCTGTGCGCTGGATTGCAATGTCAAGCGGAACTACAAGCGACAAAAGCAAATACATTCCTGTAACGCACGAATCGTTACACAAATGTCATTACAGGGCAGGAAAAGAAATGCTCGCTCTCTATCTCAATTCATTTCCCGAAAGCAAAATTCTTTCGGGAAAAACGCTTGTGCTTGGAGGTAGCCGTCAGATAAATACGCTTGGCGATGGAATTTTTACAGGCGATATTTCCGCAATTCTTGTAAGCAATCTCCCGTTTTGGGCTGATTTTAGCCGTACTCCCGACCGAAAAACAATACTTTTGCCCGACTGGGAAGAAAAACTGGAAAAACTCGCCTCAAAATCAACAGGCGTAAATGTAACCGCAATGGCAGGAGTTCCTTCATGGCTTATGGTTTTACTAAAATATATAGTTCACAAAACAGGAAAACCGATTCTCGAAACATGGAAAAATTTTGAAGTATTTTTTCACGGAGGCGTTTCGTTTACTCCATATCACGAACAGTATAAAAAAATGCTGACTTCCGACAGGGTAAACTATTGGGAAACATATAACGCATCCGAAGGATTTTTCGGAGTACAGTATTCGCCGAAAAATAAAGATTTATTACTGTTGCTTGACTGCGGAATTTATTATGAATTTATTTCTGCCGAAGAATGGGACAAAGAAAATCCGCAAACAGTGATGCTGCCGGACATCGAAAAAGGTAAAAATTACGCAATGATAATTTCTACAAACGGAGGATTATGGCGCTACAAAATCGGCGATACCGTTGAATTTACTTCAAAATCTCCATATCTTTTCAGAATTACGGGACGAACAAAACATTTTATAAACGCTTTCGGCGAAGAAATTGTCATCGACAATGCAGAAGCGGCGCTTGGCAAAGCCTGCGCCGAAACGGGAGCCGTTATCAGCGATTACACGGCTGCGCCGGTTTATTTCGGCGACAATACCAACGGCGCTCACGAATGGCTTATAGAATTTGAAATACCGCCTGCAAATATCGAAAAGTTTACACAAATACTTGATAATACGCTCAAAAAAGTAAATTCCGATTACGAAGCAAAACGTTCATACAATTTAAGCCTTGGCATGCCTCAGGTTGTTGCACTGCCAAAAGGAACCTTCTTCAACTGGCTGAAATCAAAAGGAAAACTCGGAGGACAAAACAAAGTTCCGCGCCTTTGCAATAACCGTACTTATGTTGATGAAATAAAAAAGCAAATAAGCGAATAGTTTTATCAACTTATATTCATTAAACAAAAATAAATTCATGTCAATAGAAAACAGAAAGCCCGACTGGTTAAAAATAAAATTACGGCACAGCAAACTTTCGGTACAGGTAAGCGATACGCTGCGCAAACATCAGTTGCATACAATATGTACAAGCGGAAGATGTCCGAATCAGGGAGAATGTTGGAATTGCGGTACGGCTACATTCATGATATGCGGAGATATTTGCACACGCTCATGCAAATTTTGCAACGTAAAAACAGGCAAACCGCTGCATTTGGACGAAAACGAACCCGAAAACCTTGCAAATTCGGTAAAAGCATTAAAACTAAAACATGTTGTAATTACATCCGTTGACAGAGACGACCTTGACGATTTGGGCGCTTCGCAATGGGTAAAAGTGATAAAAGCCGTGAAAGAAAAAAATCCGGAAGTTACAATGGAAGTATTGATTCCCGATTTTCAGGGAAGAAAAAACCTGATAGATTTAATTATAAAAGCCCGTCCCGAAGTAATTTCACATAATCTTGAAACGGTAAAACGGCTCTCAAAAAACATCCGCAGCAGGGCAACTTACGAAACATCATTGAACCTTGTACAACAAATCGCATCTTCGGGCATTACGGCAAAATCGGGAATTATGCTCGGACTTGGCGAAACGCGCAGCGAAGTTATCGAAACCATGGATGATTTGCTTGCAGCAGGCTGTAGCGTTATTACCATAGGACAATATCTGCGCCCCTCAAAACGAAATGTAGAAGTTGCAGAATACATACACCCGCAAATATTTGAAGAATATCGCAACATCGGAATTGAAAAAGGATTTGCCCGTGTAGAAAGCGCTCCTCTTGTAAGGTCAAGCTATCACGCCGAAAGACATGTTGAAAACTGAAAATTATAATCGAAATAAAACCGGTAAATTAATGCAACTGATAATTGCCGCCATGTACTTTATAACTTTACAGGTATGACAAAAACAAAATTGATAGACTTGAAAACGCTCGATTATTGCGATGCATGGACACAGCAACAGATTTTGCTTGAACAGTTGAAAGAAGAAAAACTTACAGGAAAACAAAGCATAAACTATTTACTGCTGGTTGAACATCCTCATGTATATACTCTCGGACGCAACGGCGACAAACAAAACATGCTGATAGATGCAGTTCAAATGAAAGCAAAAAATGCAAAATTTATAAAGGTTGACCGTGGAGGCGATATTACCTATCACGGACCGGGACAAATAGTTGCATATCCTGTTATCCGTTTGGACATGTTTGAAACAGGAATCAGAGAATATATAAATCGATTGGAAGAAGTCGTTATCCGCACAATATCCGAATACGGCATAAAAGGCGAACGCATGAAAGACGCTGTTGGCGTCTGGATTGATGCCGATACCACAACAGCACGTAAAATATGCGCAATAGGCGTCAAATGTTCGGGATTTGTAACCATGCACGGTTTTGCATTGAATGTAAATACCGATTTAACTTATTTTGATTATATCAACCCTTGCGGTTTTACCGACAGAGGAGTAACATCAATCGAAAAAGAATTAAAGCATAAAGTCAGTTTTGACGAAATAAAAACATTGATACGGCAAAATTTTGCAGAGGTTTTCGGAATGGAATTTATATAGCAGTTCCTTGCGAATAAAAAATCAGTAAACAATAAGACCGGAAAGCGAAATCTCCGAAAAAAAGCCGTACCTTTGCAAAAAAATAAACAGCATGGATTACGATTTCATACAGGCACACTGCCTGTCGAAAAAAGGCGCGGAAGAAGATTACAAGCAGGAATGGGACGCCATTCGCTATTCGGTCGGCGGAAAAATGTTTGCCCTTGTCGGCAACGACGGCGAAGGCAACGCTATTATCTCCATCAAACATACGCCGGAACAGAGCGGGGAACTGCGCGAAAAATACAGCGACATTCTCCCGGGATACTATCTGAACAAAACGCACTGGAGTTCCGTACGCCTAAACGGAAACGTTCCCGAAGCGGTTTTGAAGCAACTGCTGGATGCTTCATACGAGTTAATATTTAATTCGTTAAGCAGGAAAATGCAAAATGAAATTACCCGTTAATTCTTACCCTGTCCACAAAATTATCTGCATACAGAATCAGGAAAAATCGAATTGCAAAAACGCCAACAGGCGAATAAAACCGTCAGCGACCCTCACAGCAAAAAATCAAACCTGTAATTACCATAAAAACAGCAAAGTAAAAATAAATTTGGATAAATGAAAAAAAATTGTATGCAGACTCAATAAAAACACTTAATTTTGCAGGAAATTTGACTGAATAAAAATGACTGAAACAGAAACATATCGCACATTTTTCGGAATAAGCCGTCCGCTATTTTTAACGGAAAGCCTGTTAAGGGTAACGGAAAGCCCGTTAAGGGTAACGGAAAGTCCGTTAAAGGTAACGGAAAGCCCGTTAAAGGTAACGGAAAGCCCGTTACTGTCAGCACATAAGTTCGAAATATCAGTATTCACAATTAAAAATAAATATCAATGAGTAAAGAAGGAGATTATATTCCCAGACAGGATTCGGAACTGGCAGCATGGAGCGCCAATTTCGTATCGCAGGTAACGCTCAATGCTTCATCGTGGGACATCCCGAGAGATGAGGTAACCGACCTGCAAACTGCCGTAGACAGGTTTGCCGAGCTTCACGCTCAGGCCGACAGTCCGGCGAAGACCTCCATCATCGTGGCGGAAAAGAACGCCGCACGCGATGCTCTGGTAAGGATAATCCGTACGCTGGCAGGCTTCAGGCTGAAAAATCCCGTCATCACCGACGCGGACAGCGTCGCTCTCGGGCTGCACGTGCACGATACTACTCCGTCGACCATTCCCGCGCCCAAAACGCGCCCCAAACTCGACATCGACGTGCTTGACTTCCGCCGCCTGAAAGTCGTGTTTCACGACATGGACAGCGCAAGCAAGGCCAAACCCTACGGCGTAAACGGCGCGGTTATTGTTTATGCCGTGCTCGACTCCCCGCCCGCCGACCATGACGCGCT
>JAISOH010000123.1 GCA_031275825.1 Prevotellaceae bacterium
TGTAAATACCAGCGATTTACAAGCTAAACTGAATGAGATTTACGGCGAAGTTGGCGTAAGTTTTGAAATAGAAACCGACACGTTTACTTACAATAAACCGATAAACTTTTTTGACGAAAGCAGCGGCTGGTTTTCGCGCTATACGGCTGCAATGAAAGAATTTAACATTGCTTACCGCAACAATATCGGCTCTAATTACGACAAAGATAAAACCTATCTGTTTATACTCGGCGAAGATGTTTCGCGCAGCGACCGCGATGCACAGGGCTTTATGCCACTCGGCGGACGTTTCGGATATTTATTTAAAAATCAAATATCTGCAAATGAAATAAACACCATAGCGGCACACGAACTCGGACACGGCATTTGGGCTTTGAAACATACTTTTGACAACGATTACGGAAATATTGCAGTAAACACAACCGGCAATTTGATGGACTACACGCCCGGCGCTACACATTTGGCAAAATGGCAATGGGAAATAATCCGCTATCCCGCGCTGTTCACCGACCCTTTCGGCGGAGATGAGGAGGGGGAATGGAAAAAAACCAGTTTAATATATGATGCAAATATGAAAACAGGAGGATTGCCTCAAATAATAGATTATATAATTACAAACAAATATGAAGAATTTAAAAACCTGTTTTTGGAATATTATAATAGTTTTAATAATAATATTGATAATATACCTTGCGATATTTTGCTTTTAAATTTGTTTGATTATAAAATACAAATAGATGTTGCGGATGAGGCTAAATTCATTTGTTCAACGGCATATGAATATATGATAAGAAAAGAAATGATGGATAATGCTGACCATCTTGTTGCATATTTAGATACAGCAGATGTTATAAATATGGATAATTTGACTTATGGAATAAGTGAATTATTAAAAACATTTGCACAAGAACCGTATGTACTCAATTTAATAGATGAATTTATGCAGTCTTATTTTTCGGCAAAAGAAGAATTATATAAAACGGCAGCAGTTTCGGCACAAAAAAGTTTTGTTTATCAAATTATAAGTAATCAGAAATTTAAAAAGATTATTAGAGATGTATTAAAAATAACAGATAACGCAAGAATTAATCAAATAATGGAATTAAGAAGAAACAATCCTAATGCAGTAATAGACGAGATAGAAGATTTTTTCAAAGACCCAAATACATCAAATCAGTTTAAAAAGCAATTATCTGATAATATTGAACTTAAAATATTATCAGATAAAAATATAAACAAACAGAGAAAAGAAATAGCAAAATCTTTAACAGGTAGAAAGTTTTTTTCATTAATAAAAAATCTTGTTTTATATATGGACATTTCTGATGCTTTAATTAAAGCCGGACATGGAGATATTTCTCCTGCAAATATAATAGGTCTCATATCTTCAGGACTTGGGAAGATTCTTATTGAGATGATAGTAAATCAACAATATGATGATTTACAAAATGCAATGTTTGAATTTATGCAAACGTGGGACGAGATACTGAACTGGAAAAAATCTTCAACGTATGAATATTTCGAAGCAGATATATTTTTGCAATATGTAGAAGATGAAAAAAAATATAACCGTGTAGCACCCACAAGTATAAGAATATTGGATAATGAGTTGGCAAACAGCATATTTGGATTTTATCCCAAATATGTAAATTATGATTTTTTGCGTGATGATATATTTATTCCGCGTTACTATGCTCCATACATAAAATAAATGAATGAATACTAATAAATCAGATATAAAAATAAAACGAGAGTTAATACAATTAGTAAAAAAACAGATAGATATTGTATCACTAAATTATATAGATGTTAATAAAATAAAAAAAGATAAAGAATTTCAAGTTCAGGCAAAATTTATTGATATTTTTGTAAAAAACAATATTAATGATATTGCAATTATAAAAAACAAGTTAGTTACAAGGCGAATGATTGTAAGAAATTTAATAGTAAAACTATTATTATATTGTGTATTAATGATTCTTTTACATCATTTTATTCTCTTTAATGCGCAAGCTCCTGTTTATGTGTCATTATACAATCCGACATTCAGTATATTGTTTTTAATTGCTACTTGTATAGGATGCGGTATATATTTATTTTACGGATACAATATTTATTCATTTTTCAGTAACAAAAAAATACTAAAAAAAGAACCAATAGATGAATATTTAATTTTTTTACATAAAATTAAAAATAGAATAGAAGCATTATCAGACAGAGAAATTTATTTAATGTTAAACAAAAAAGAATTATTAAATAACAGATATATTTGGCATAAGATATTACTCTATTTTACAAAAATAAAAAATAATCTAAAGCGACAAACAAAAGCAGATTGAAGAAATGAATATAAAGATTATCAATAATATAACCACCATAGCGGCACACGAGTTGGGACACGGCATTTGGGCTTTGAAGCACACTTTTGACAACGACTACGGAAATATTGCAGTAAACACAACCGGCAATTTAATGGACTACACGCCCGGCGCTAATCATCTTGCCAAATGGCAATGGGAAATAATCCGCTATCCCGCGCTGTTCACCGATCCTTTCGGCGGAGATGAGGAGGGAATGTATGCAAAAGATTTTTCTGTATTTTACAATGATGTCGAATTTAAAAAAGATGATACTATTCGTATTCTTAAAAATTTTCACTATAAAATAAAATTGGAAACAAAAGAAAAGAAACAAAATGGAGAATGGGAAACAATAAAATTAAATTGGAAAATTAAAAATAATGAAAATAAATCCGATACATTATTATTAAACGTAGATGATTTGGAACATTCTAATTTCCTGATAACAATACAAAAAAGTAAAAATAATATTGCATCTTTATTTGTCGAATTTTTGGATTTTGATATTGAACAGAATATAATAAATACCTTACAGGAATTACTTGAAATAGATCTATTATTTAATGCGACTGTTAACGATATTAATGAAAAAATTAAAGAATTTAAATTTGATGACTTTTTGATTAAGGGAAATAATGATATGTATGTAACAAAAGGAATGAACAAACTAATAAATGATGAAGTTGAATATATGGAAACGGAAAATATTTTGTTCAATTTAATTCGTAAACTGTATGAAACCGATTTGCTGATTTTTAAATATGAAGATAATTTTGATAAAATAATTGAAAAAATTAACACGATAATAACAAAAGATGAAAACAACAAGTACGTTATTAATTCTGATTTTGTGCAATCGATTATACTACAAATAAAAGATGTTCAGCAGGTTAATACGGAAAAAACCAAACAGCAATATAAATTAAAAATTGAAGAAGCAACCATTCAAAACATATCAACAAATGAAAACGATAATGAATAGAATAAGTTTTATATTATTTATAATATGTATGCCTTTTTTGGCACGTGGTCAGGAACTTGTTGTGCAATCAAACAATGCGGTTGATTTAGAACAATATGAGCCGTTGATAAAAACAACAAATATTAATCAGTTGATAACGAAACTGGGAAACGTTGTTAGCTCCAGTCCCGATTACAACAGCCCTATAACCATACAGGTAACTTTATTAGATCCTTATACATTAGGTGGATTTAAACTGAAAACGCCACATATAAACAGCATCAATTATACTGACATTTGGGAAAATACTTATGCCGACGAAGACCGCATAATGTTTCTTTTTGAAAAAAATGACAACCGATATGTATTCAAAGATTTCGTTATAACACAAAAAATTGAAGATGGACAGATACCCGAAATTGTAAGAAATTATATACAGGAAGAAATTTTAGAAAAACAAACCAACATTACGGAAATTGTGAGCAAAGGAATAAATGCTGTTAAAAATGCTTACGACAGAAGCTTTCAAAACGCAATGATTAATAAAATAAATAATTTATTAACACAGAAAAAATATTATAAAGGATATGCTTATTTCTCTACAAACTGGTTTAATTTTGAACGAATAAAAAATAACAATGAATTACCTTATGATTTGGAAAAATTATATGAACTTAAACATAGAGAAGGCGCGTCAATGGAATATGTAGAAGCGCCTGTTCAATCTGTAAACAGTCTGTTAGCAAATATGAATAATTTATTCGTTTGTTCTCACTGTTCGAGCATATCACAAACAGAAATAGCGACATTGAGAGAATCAATTTATTTTGAAGATTCCGATTTACTTGCCAACACTGACCCGTTTGGTTTATATTCACAAGGGAAAGACAGTATTTTATCTGATATTTACGCATTTGAAGAATGGGAATATGTTAAGCAGGGCGGTAGCCGAAAGTTGGAATACACATTTGAACCTGAAGAAAAAGCGCTGTCTCAAAAATATAAAATCAAAGTTATTCAGGGACAAATTCCGGCGGAAGGAGAAGTCGATGAAATTAACGGTTTTTCAAATTGGGGTTACAGATTTCAATATAATCAGCCTACATGGTGCAATCAGTTTGCCAGAGATTTAACACAAAATACATACAAAAAAAATGACTATATTTTGGCAAGCAAAAGCGCAGCCGGCTTGAATGCAGATTTTAATTCGGAAACAACAATATACAAAAAATTACCCGATGATAATGACGCTAGTACATGGAAGTCATATATAAACAAAGGGTATTTGGTGTTATTTAGTGATAATGGTCATATTGAAATCGGATTTCCTGATAATACTCATTATCAAAATCAGCGAAAACGACATCCAGAAGATACTCGCTACCCAAACTCTTCTGATGTTTATCCTAATAATAAAACGAAATTAACTATAGGTGCTGGTTCAACAGTTGGTTATAAGTTGTCCGATTGGGCAGCATCTGCACAAATATTTATTTATTTAGAACATTTACATTTTGAAAATTAAATATATTACTATTATGAAAAAAATAATTTTTACAACATTGATTTTTATTGGTTTTACCGCATTAGTTTTTTCTCAATCCAATTTTTCCTATCCTGAATTAATTTCTCAGGATTCTATTGTGCTTTTATCTGTACATCAAGGGCAATTAATAACAGTAACAAAAAATAAAAATAAAAAATTTCTATTATCACTGAGTAATAAAACAGACACATTAAAGGTAGATTTCCCATTTTATTATTGGACTGTTGTACCAATGTATCACAATAACGAAAACAGTATTTATTTCCAGTCAGTACATTCTCAATTGCAAACCATAAAAAGTTTATATAAATTAAATTTAGAAACAAAAACTATTACAAAAATAGAAAATTTGGAAGGAAACATTATTTTTCATTGTATAATAGGTAATAATATTATTTTGCAGTATAATAACAGTATTGTTTATGCGTATAATATGAAAAACATGGCAATAGATAGTCTCTTTGATGGAGGCATTAGTTTTCGTATTTCGGATGAATTTCTCATCGAATATAAAATACTAATAGGCTATTATGAAGCAGGAGATATTGTTGATTTTTCTGTATATGATTATCATAATAAAAAAATGATATATCCTGTTCAACAATTGGATACTATTGCAGAGAATACTAAAAGCCGTGTCAAGTATTATTATAAAGACATTACTCATAAATATTACAGCATAGGTTTATATTGGATTAATAGTACACTAAATATTATACAGCCAACTTTATTGCCTGCTAATAACAGTTATTCATCTAATAATTTGAGTAAAATTCATGATATATACTACTACCGCCGGTCGTATATTGATAGAAATCCATTAAACAATTCTGTCTGGGTTATTTGCAAATTCACATTAGCCTTTGATAAAGCGTTGTATGATATTTACCACAATACATTGCTTGAAAAAATAGCAATAGAAAATTTCGATGAATGGGAATTAGACAAATTAAAAAATATGATATTTGCCAAACATGGTTATCAGTTTCAGTCGGAATATTTGCAGGCATTCTATAATCTGTTCGATTTTTACAATCATATTACAAAGACTAATGATGTTAATGCTTTACTCACTCCCGAAGACAAAAAGAATTTGGAATTGATAAAACAGTTAAGTAAAAAGAAATAAAACAAAAAAATATAACAATAAATAAAAAAACTGTATGAAAGCAATAATTAAAAAACTTTGCCTGTCGGCAATTATGTTAATCGGTTTGAGCGCTGTAAGTTTTTCAGCCGAAATCGACGATGCATTAATAAACGCAAAAAAAGTATTTGCACTTATAGATGCAAACAATGCTTATATTGACAAACTCGAAAATCTGCTGAACGGCATAGAATTTCCTGTGGGCTTGCAAAAAAGCATTAACAATACGCGCATTACCATTGCCGCCTCAACAGGCAAAATCAAGTCGCGAAGCAATGTTACCGAACTCGATTTTTTTGCCCGCATTGAAATAGGAACCAAAGACACAATATTTTTTGGAGCAAAAGGCATAAAGTTATCTTACAGCGGCGACATTATCGGCAATGCGCGGTTAGTTTTGTTGAAAAATCAGGAAATACCCATAGGCGGACACTACGTTATTTTACGTCTGTTAGGTTCGTTCGACATGTCAACGGGCAATACAAACGACTTAACTTACGTAGAAATCGACTGCAACGGTTTTAAGTCGCTGGGACTGTCAGCCGAAGTCGAACTGTCGCCTGCGCTTTGCCATCCTGTAAACGACAAAGGCAAAGTTGATACTTCAAACAATGCGCGAGTAATCGGCAAGTTCAAAACTCAAATATCGGGTTTGGATGATATACTTGCCGCCGTAACCTTTCCCTCGTTCGAGATAAAAGGATTGAGCGGCTTTGTGTGGAATTTGCAAGACGCCGTATTCGATTTCAGCGATTTGCGCAACGATGACAAAGTGCGGTTTCCTGACGAATACAGTCAGTATCTTATACCGGGCAACGAGATTTTGTGGAACGGCGTGTATGTGCGTGAACTTTCGGTAACTCTGCCGCCTCAGTTCGAGAAAAACGGCAACGACACGACAGCCGCCTATGCCAACCGCACAAGTTTTATGGCTGCAAACATGCTTATTGACGAAAACGGAGTTACAGGACTGTTTTCAGGCGAAAACATACTGTCAATCAACGAGGGCAGCGCAAGCGGCTGGGAATTTTCACTCGACCACTTCCATTTGTATTTGCTGGCAAACAGACTCGAAGAAGCCGCTTTCAGAGGCGATATTGGCATTCCTCTTTCCGAAAAGAAACGCTTTGGTTACAACGGACTTATAACAGCAGACGACACATACATGTTGCAGGTGATAACTCACGATACCATTCCTTTCGACATATTTATGGCTCATGCTGAAATCGACCCCAATTCCTACATAGAATTTAAAGTCGATAAAGGGAAATTTCGTCCCAAAGCCCTGCTGCACGGGCGTATGAGTCTGGGTTTGAAACTTAATGAAAATTCGGCTTCAAATATTGCGGAATTTAAAGGCATTGAATTTAGAAGTCTTTTGCTTCAAACCGAATCGCCTTATTTTGCAGTCGAATATTTAGGTTATAAAGATGAAATAAAATTTCAGGGATTTCCCGTATCTTTAAGCAATATGGAATTAACGACAACCGATACCGAAGCCCTGCTCGGATTTAATATGGAACTTGCCCTGATGGACGGCGATTTGGGCGCAAAAACGCGTCTCGAAATTATCGGCGAACTTCCCGAAGGCAAAATACATAAATGGAAATTCAAAAAATTAAACATCCGTGATATAGATATTGACGCCACAATAGGCGGATTGATGAAAATTAAAGGATCTTTGTCAATTAAAAACGACGATCCTGTTTACGGCAACGGTTTCGGCGGCAGTCTGGCAGTCGATTTCATGGACGGACCTGTAAGCGGACTTAAAGCCGAAATGCGCGGAATGTTCGGTAAAACGGATTTTCGCTACTGGTTTATTGACGGCAATGCCAATATGCCCGGAAACGGTATTCCCGTTTTGGGAATATTGAATTTGAAAGGCTTTGGCGGCGGCTTGACATACCGCATGAAAGGAACAGGAAAAAATCAGTCCGGCGAAAACGTGCACAGCGTAACAGGAATGGTATATGTTCCCGACAAAAACTACAGCCTTGGCATCAAAGCATCTGCCGCATTTACCATAATATCGGATGCTACGGCAAGCGGCGAAGCATGTTTTGAACTTGCTTTCAACGAACACGGAGGATTGAATTATGCAGGATTCTACGGTTTTGCAAAATTTATGGGAACTTTGCCGGGTTTAAACGAATTTCAGTCAAAAGTAAGCGAATCATATCAAAATCTTATAGAAAAAGAAAAATCAATACTTAATTCCGTAGGCGGAGAAAACGGTCTGAAAAACTTAAAACAGTACAATCCCAACGAAGCGGGCAAAGTATATACCGATAACGGCAAAATAGCCGATGTGGAAATAAAGGCAACGCTTGGTTTGCAGTTTAATTTTGCCGAATCATCGTTTCATGCAAGTTTCGATTTGTATGTAAGCGCTATAGGCGGACTGATAAAGGGAGTCGGACAGAATAACCGCGCAGGCTACGCAGTAATACACGTTGACCCCGAAAGCAAATATATTTACATGGGAACTCCCACCGACCGCATAGGATTGAAAATAGGACTGGGCAGTTTCAATGTAGAAACAGGTTCTTACCTCATGGCGGGCAATCCCATTCCCGATGCTCCTCCGCCACCGCCGCAGGTTGCTTCAATACTGGGAGTTCCGGCAGAGGAAATCAATTATATGGCAAACCTCAATGCATTAGCCGATGGAAAAGGATTTGCCTTTGGTTCGCATTTGAGCGTAAACACAGGCGACATAACGTTTTTGATTTTGTATGCGCGCTTCTCGGCAGGGCTTGGATTCGACATAATGATAAGAGATTACGGCGATGCCGAATGTGAAGGTCGCAGCGGCGCAATAGGCATAGACGGATGGTATGCCAACGGACAGGCTTACGCTTATTTGAGCGGCGAACTTGGAGTAAAAGTCAATCTGTGGTTTATAAAAGCAAGAGTTCCTATAATCACAGCCGATTTTGCCGCTCTGCTGCAGGCAAAACTTCCCAATCCGAGTTCGTTCAAGGCATATATAGCCGTCAGAGCAAAAGTTTTGGGAATAGTAAGCGTAAATTGCAGATTTAAGTTATCCATAGGTGAAGAATGTAATCTTGTAATTCCGGGCGGCAGCCCTGTTGATATGATAATGATAACCGACCTTTCGCCTGCCGATGCTTCTTCGGATGTAAGCGTGTTTACCGCTCCCCAAGCCACATTTGCTATGGAAACAGGCAAGCCGTTTACCGTACAGGATGACGATGGCGAAAAATTATACAGAATAAACCTTAAAGATTTTGTGCTTAACGATGGCACAGGCAGCGTAGTAGGAAATGTGAAATGGAATACCGATAAGGACGAAGTTTCGTTTTATTCGCATGAAATATTGTCTCCGCAAAAGGAAATAACGGTAACCGTACGCGTTTCTTTTGAACAGTATGTAAACAATCGCTGGTCGCAGGTTTATACAGGAGGGCAGGAAGCAATGGAAATAAAAACCGTTAAGTTTACCACAGGAGACGCTCCCGATGACATACCGTTGCGTAATGTGGTTTATTCATATCCCGTAGTTGATCAGAAATATTACCTCAAAGACGAACATCCTTCGGGTTACGTACAGCTTGAATTCGGACAGAATTACCTTTTCCCGCCCGAACTCGAAAACAGGGTTTGCATCGAAGACGAAGCAGGCAATAAGCAGTATGCCGATTTTGTATATAATCAGGCGCAAAAGCGTATAGATTTCACAATGCCGCAAATTCAAAATCAAAAACAGTATAAATTCAACATACTGTCGTTTAACCGTGGCGACGCGCCGGCAGAATCCTCTACTGTGGTTTCACAGTCTTTAATGAATGATGAAGAACTCGGCAATATTGATATCGAAACCAAAACGGCAGTATCGGAATCGCGTACCGATGTGGGTAAAAATCTGCTTGCATATAATTTTGCTTCAAGCCGTTATTCTACGTTCAAACAAAAAATCGACAATATGGTAAAAGGTAGCGCAGCCGTTATAAAACTTGATTCGGACGTACTTATGTTTGAATACGAAACTGTTGATATGGAACCTTTCGATTTGGCAGAACTCACAGGAAGCGATCAAACCGAAAGCAAGCCTCTTGTAACGCTCGAAGCGGCGCTTGACGAAAGTTACTATACAACAAAAATACGTCCTCTTCTTTACGACGATTATCCCGTGCAGGGCGTTTTGCGCATAGCAAACCGCAATACCGACATTTTAGGCGTACCGCCTGCAAAAGCCCTGCCGATTATGACAACTTATTTAAATCAAATAGAAAACGGTAACTTTACGGGATTTGTAACCAAACGTTTCCCATATCATTACAATTTGCCTCAGATATACAAGTTTGACTTTATCGACCTGCAAAATCAGGTAATCAATGCATATATCGGCAATACATCCAATCCTGCTTACCAGCGATTTATACAGGCTACATATCCTTTCATAACTCCCGAAGATTACAGAATAAATCTGAAATATGTCATGCCGGGCGGAATACAGGGTACATCATCCGCGTTCAGTTACAAAAATTTTATTAAATAGATAAAATGTATTATGAATTTCAAAAATAAAAAACAATGAATATGAAAATAATGAAAACGCTGAAATATTTTATTGCCTTTCTGTTGCTGTTGCCGTGTACCGGTTTGTATTCGCAGGATACGGTATCTGTAGCCGTCCGCTCGAATGTACGAAAAGATATGATACGGTTGCGCTGGGCGGCAACCTCATCGCAGGCGTGGTATTATACCTGCAGAAACGGCGTGATAGTTGAACGATATACTGTTGTCCGCAACGGCGAACCGCTTGCCGAACCCGAAAAGAAAATACTTGTCGCCGAACCGCTGAAACCTCATCCTTTGGACGACTGGGAACATATTGCCAACTCTGATACTTATGCGGCAATAATAGCCCAAGCCCTGTATGGAGAAAGTTTTGAAGTTTCGGGAGGCACAAGGGGAATAGCTGAAATTATAGCGCTTTCGCAGGAACAGGAGCAGCGTTATGCAATGGCGCTGTTTGCAGCCGACATGTCGTATCAGGCGGCACTGTTTGCAGGCTGGGCTTTTGACGACATGGATGTCAAGCCGGGCGAACGTTATCTTTACAGAATTATACCTGCGGGCGGCGATGCCGGCAAACATATTGAAGCAGGCAGTGCAGTGGCCGGTTTGGACGATTACAGAGAACTTCCCCGACCCGCAGAATTTGATGCAATATTTGGCAATGCCACAGTAATGCTTGCATGGAATTATGCTTTACTCGAAAAATTTTACAGTTCATATTTTGTAGAACGTTCGGAAGATGGCAAAAACTTTCGCCGCTTAACGGCAAATCCTCTTACGAATATTACGGGCGACAGCCGCATGTTCAGAGCGGACTCCATAGAAAACGGAAAGAAATATTACTATCGCATAGCAGGCATAACGCCCTTTGGCGAACAGAGCCCGTATTCTGACACAGTGCAGGGACAGGGACATTTGCAGCTGATATATGTTCCACATATTACAAAGGCTGTTCCCGACGACAAAGGCGTGTTTGACGTATCGTGGGATTTTGACGAACGCGGCAATTCTGTTTTAAGCCATTTTGAATTGCAGCGCAGCGATGCAGACAGGGGAAACTTTGTTACCGTCGTTTCGAATATTTCACCAAAAAAACGAAATGTTGCATATAAAAATCCCAAACCCGAAAATTATTTGCGCATGGCAGCCATTCCACGCGAGGGTGAGCCTTCGTATTCATTTCCTTTTTTGTTGCAGATTCCCGACAGTATTCCACCTGCCGTTCCCACAGGATTACAGGGATATGTAGATACTTCGGGAACTGTTTTTCTCAAATGGAAAGCCAATACCGACAGCGATATTCTGGGATACCGAATATTTCGCGGTCAAACCGCAGGCGAAGAACTGATACCTCTTACCGATATAGCGGTTAAGGACACTGTATTTATCGACACTGTCAGCGTTAGCAGTCTCAATGCCAAAGTTTACTATGCAGTTTCGGCGCTTGACAGGCGGTATAACCAGTCGGCGCTTTGCAAAACGCTGGAAATAACAAAGCCTGTGTTGATAAAACCATCGCCGCCGTTTATAACAAAATTCGAGGCAACAGACGGGGGCGTAAAACTCGAATGGGTAACAGGAAGAGATGAGTCGTTAACTTCGTACATCGTATATCGCGGTTCGCGCAAAGCAGATTCGGCGATAGCCGAAATTACGGATATCAGCGGCAAACAGTATACAGATAAGATTGCTGTTGGCGGAACGACTTATTATTACGCCGTAGCATCAAAAAACAGCGGAAACATTCAGTCGGACATGTCGCCCGAAGTGCAGGTAAAGGCAAAATATATAAAAGAAAAAGAAGAAAAGATAAAGAAATTCACCGGAAAACGGGTTGATAATAATATACTGCTGCAATGGCAGCATAATACAGGTAATGTGAAAACGGTAATGATTTACCGTAAGGTAAACGACAATCCTATGACAAAATGGAAAGAATTGGACGTAAATACGGTTCAAACGACAGATATGAACGTAAATGAAAATTCCGTATATGAATATCTGCTGGTGATAAAAGACATGAACGGCAAACCCGAAAGCGTGCAGATAAAGGTGAAATGAATAATTTAATTGTAATACAGATGCAGAACAGTATTAATAAAGAAGAGTGAAAACGGAGAGAATAGATAAATGTCCACACGAGGCTGTGGGGATGTCCCACACGAGGCTGTGGGGATGTCCTACACGAGGCTGTGGGGATGTCCCACTCGGGGCTGTGGGGATGTCCCACACGAGGCTGTGGGAATGTCCAACACGAGGCTGTGGGGATGTCTCACACGAGGCTGTGGGGATGTCCAACACGAGGCTGTGTGGATGTCCCACACGAGGCTGTTCCTGCTTGCCAATATCCAACTTCGCCCAGATGAACGATAACCTCGCTCAATTAGAAAATATTGATATATCGTCTGACGTAAAAATTAAATTTACCGACAGCAGACTGTTCTTTTGATTTCATACGTCAGGTCAAACCCGCAATGAGGTTTAATTTTTTTACTGCTTTTTCAATTTACGGTTTCAGACTGATTTTCCACGAGCCACCTCTATCGGCGCCTATCCGTTCAAGAATTTTTAAATCCGATAATTTTTTAATATAGCGTTCTACTGTTCTGTCGGATACATTTAACCGAATTGATATCTGTCTTGCAGAAATGCTGCTGTTGCCTGTTATAAGTTCAATTATTTTCTTTTGTCTCTCCGACATTTCTCCGACAGTATTTCGGCAATGCGCGCCGAGACCCTGCCTGCCTCTTCAGTGCGGCTGTCCATTGGTATCTTAACATTTTGCTGACATTGTAAGTAAATGTTTGTGTCGTTTGATAATTGCAGCGTTGCGAAAATATGACGGAAGCAGTGGAAAGTGATTTTTTTCGTAATTCCTGCGGTTTCGAGCCATTTTTTTAGCAGTTCTACAATCACAACGGAGCGGACTTTGATATTTGCGGTACTTCGACTTTGCTCAGTACAAGTATTTGGGTTTTCTTTTTCGGACACTTCAAAAGATTGTTGCAGGATTTGTATTTTCCGCTCTAAAATCCCGCAAGTACCCTGTGGATATTTCTTTTTGCATAAAGCATAATTGACAACTTCGAGGGTTTCAATTTGCTTGTGAGTTGGAAAATTGTGCTGCTCCAAAATCTCTAAAATATCAGTAACTTCAATGGTCATTGCTTTCACAATCAAACTTGTTTTTATGTTTAATAATCAATTGACCACACGCTGCTTGAATATTGCGACCCTCTTTTTATGAATGTTCACTTCTAAGCCAAATCTTTCTAAATCTTTTTTGAACGTTTGTAGATGTTCGACTGTTGTACAGCGAAATATTCCAATAGTTTTATTAAATGGTAAGAGATTTATGCGTACATTTTCATCTTTGAACCATTTTGCCAACTGTTTTTTATCAGAAATACAGTCGTTAACCCCTGTACGGAATATCTTATTGCTATCGGCAGAAAACGGGTGGAAATTACTTTCTCCGATATCGCTAAGTATTTGTCTAAAAAGATTCATGCCGTGACACAATCCTGGTTTTTAATTAAACTTATTATGTTCATTTGGACTTATACTTTTGATAAGTTGTACAACTTATAAATGGCAACTTGAATAAAATAAAATGACTATCCGTAGTTGCATCTAAATTGATTTTTGTAATTAACCGAAGCCACCATAAGCCTGTCGAAAAGTTGTTCGCCAAAGTATCTTCTGTTGAATTTGTAGCAGAACTTATTCAGA
>JAISOH010000133.1 GCA_031275825.1 Prevotellaceae bacterium
AGCATGGGAAGATGCGAGAAACAATATAGATGCTAAAATAAACTGGCAATTTACGACGGAAGACGCGAGGATAAAATTACGCAGACTTTATCCGACATTTAAGGAGTGACATGACACTAGAACCTTGTTTACAAAATAAGATTAACGGTGCCACGCTTCCGTAAGTATAAACATTAGTTTGGCGCTGGCAAAACATGGCTGTAACAAACGCAAAGACTTAAAAAGGATGATATTGTTAACAGTTTTTGAAATAGTCATTGATAAATAAACGTATTATACAATTAATTTAAATTTATTTTAAAATGAAAACAAAAATTTTTTTAGCGATAGTATTGCCGATAGCCACAATAATCGCAATTATGGCTTGCATAAAAGATGTAAATGAAGCAAACGAAGTTAATAATAAAGATGTATTAACTGTAAAAACGTATTCATATTGGGGAAAACTCCATAATGAAGGATTAACAAATGTAAAGAATAACTTTAATATTCCGGAAGGTAATTTTTCTTTATCCGAAAAAATTGACTATATCAAAAATTTCAATATGGAATTTCTAAAAAAATCTGATGTTAAGAAATTTGTAAAACAAGAAGATATAGAATTCTATATGGATAAATATAAAAACTTTGTGGATAAAAGACAGTTGTACAGTAAATGTTTTGCTCCTGTTATGCAAACCCAATCACTTGGAAATTTGCAAACAGTAGATTCTATTGGCATTTATGCTGCTTTGGATGTTATTTACCAAAAAGACAGTATAGATGAATTTGAGTATAAATCCATGAAGAAAATATTGGATTATGCAAAAGTAAGTCTTGATACGCTTGCAATAGCGCCATCTCAAGGTTTTGCTTCTTTATTAGATGAAATCAGCAAAGAGTTTAATGATAAAAAATATCCTGCCGATGGCAAATATGGTCATTCTCTTGGCGCCGTTTTAGCGATTGGCAACGCATCTAATGAATGGTGGACTTCAAATCGAGATATGATATCTGATACAGGCAATTCGCATGACTTGCCAATGCAGTTAGAAGCAGGAACAGTTGGAGATGCTGTTGGTGCCATTTGGGGCATGGTTGGAGGAGTAATTGCAGGTGGAGATTTCGGAGATGTTATGATTGGAGGCTTTTTAGGCGCCATAGAAGGATCAACAGGTTTTTTAGGTAAACTTGTTAAATGGTTATTCTAAGTGCAGTTTGAATTATGGTTAAAAAATTCCTTTCTGCCTTTTTATTCCTGACAATAATATTTGTTGTTATGTTTGCTATTTATAGAACCATTAATATAAGTATTGTGATGGCTCTTGTCTTATTGGCTATGGCATTAGGAAGAACTCGCACTAAACTTTCAGAAAAAGAAATTTTAATGATACTGGCATTTTTATCAATAATTGTAATAATCATTGTAAGCATTTGCAGTCAAAAAGAATTGTTTAGAACAATATTAATGTGTATTGCAATACCTGCATTGGCGTTTTCTGCTTATTATATCAGCAAACGTTTTATGCGAGATAAAAGAAAGCCAAAAAAGAACCTGTAATAATGAAAGGACTGTCTCAAAAGGGTATTTTACACGTCATTGCGAGAGCAAAGCCCGAAGCAATCCATTGATAATCAAATCTGGATTGCTTCGCCTAACGGCTCGCAAAGACGAAGTCGGACTTTTGAGACAGTCCTTATTTTTATTATTTATTGTCATTAATTTTGCAAAAAAAATTATTTATTATGAAAAAATATATTATAACATTATTGACATTGATTATGGTTGCTTTTTCTTTATTTGGACTTGATTATTTGACAGTTTTAATTTTTCATCGTTCCGATTTGCTTGGATTAACTTGGTGTTTGGGAATGTCATTAGGATTGTATGCAATAGAACTTGGCGCAAAGCCAACTGAAGCCGGACGAAAAAACGACTTGAAAGTATTGGTGTTTTTAACAATATTTGTAATTATTGCAATAATCATTATATGCAACATTTGGGAAAAAGTAGAATTTATCAAACTATTGGAAATGTGCATTAATTTTTCTTTTATGACTATTGCTGCATATTTAGGCATGGCTGTTTATACAAATTGGCGCAACAAGCGTTCTATTCAAAAGAAAAATAAAGAAATTTTTCAAGAATAGCATACTGAAAAGACTGCTAAATTTTGGCGGTCTTTTTATTTTTTGCAGTAATCGGATATTGATTTTGCAAATGCATCAAATTTTGCAAGTTTTTTGTTATCGGGAATTCCTTTTATCTCAACAGGTTCGGCAATTTGTTCCCAATCTGTATTTTCTGCAAATTTTTGCAGATTTCTTAATCCTCCTCCATTCCAGCTGCCTGTGCCGAACAGTGCAAGCGCGCGATTTTTTAATCCGTAATGTTCTATTTCGCGGCAAAACATTTCCATCATCGGATGCATTTCGCCGTTGTACGAACACGAGCCGAGAACTATTGTTTTATATTTCCACGCATCGCTCATCAGGTACGAAACATGCGTTTTTGAAACATCATAAACACAAACGTTTCTTACTCCGTTTTCTACAATTTTACGCGCAACGTGATCGGCAATTTGTTCCGTATTTCCATACATTGACGCAAACAGTATTAAAACTCCCGATTCGCTTTCGTAACTGCTCCATTTGTTGTAAAGATCCATTACTTTGGCAGGATTTTTACGCCATATTATTCCATGAAGCGGGCAGATAATTTTTATTTGAAATCCCTGTAATTTGGCAAATGCTTTTTGCACCATTACGCTGTATTTGCCTACAATGTTTGAATAATAACGCCGCATTTCGTCTTCGCAAAAATCTGCTTCATCATCGAATATTTTACCATCCAAAGTTCCGAACGAGCCGAATGCATCCTGTGAAAACAAAATGTGATTTTCCGTATCGTAAGCCATCATCGATTCTGGCCAGTGAACCATTGGCGTTGTAACAAATTTCAAATTGTGTTTGCCGAGATTCAATTCGCAGCCATCGCTTACTTCTACCAGATTTTCGGTATGATTGAAATATGATTGAAGAATTTTGAATGTTTGCTTATTGCCTGCAATTTTAACGTTTGGATATTTTGTAATTATATTTTGTATTTCACCCGAATGATCAGGTTCCATGTGGTTAATAATGAGATAGTCAAGCTGCCTTCCTTTTAAAATGTCATCGATATATTCCATGAATTTATTAGTACTGCCAAGTTCTACGGTATCAAGCAGGGCTGTTTTTTCATCATCTATCATATAGCAGTTGTATGCTACGCCGCAAGGCAGAGGCCACATGTTTTCAAACAGTTGTTTTCTTCTGTCGTTTACATTTATTACGTAAATTTCGTTATATACTTTTACTGGTTTCATATCAAATTAAAATTAAATTTTGCGCAAAGATACGATAATGATTTTTAAAAATTAAATATTTAAAAATTTTATTTATGTTTCCCGCAACGCAAAAATATTATCATCAATACAGGAAACATTGTATGTTTAATTGATTATTGCAACCACACAATTAATTTGTTAATAATGAATCACAAGCCAAAATTAATAAATAAAAATGCAGGGTTTATTTGCGTTTCTGATTTATTAATGCAAAATAAATGATGAACTAAAAAATATTTTGACAGTAATATTTATTTTACTATATTTGCCAAAAATTATAAAACATTAGAGTTTATATTAGATAGTTGTATAATACGTTATTTTACATATCTTTGTAAAAAATGTAAAATAAGATACGATAAAATCAGAAAAAATGCAGTCTGCGTGTTAAGTTTAACAAGTCTGACAGTAGCGGAATTTGAGGTCTTAGTTCCCACATTCAAAAGCCATTGGGACGACTATTACTCGCATTACACTCTTAAAGGGAAGGTGCGCGAGCGCATATCCTGCGGTCGCAGAACAGACAAACTGCTGTTTATATTGTCCTGCCTGAAAAACAATCCGTTGCAGGAGTATCACGGCAGTTTCTATGATATTACGAAGCCTCAATGCAACGAATG
>JAISOH010000146.1 GCA_031275825.1 Prevotellaceae bacterium
TATGATAATAGTCGTTGTAAAAATATTTCATTGAAATTATTTTCAATGAAAAAAAATATCTATTTTTGTAATCAAATAAAATTTATCAATATGGAAAAAGGAGACAAGGCAAAAGTTTCACCGCGACTTACCGGAGAACCGGACTGGATAGAAGGTGAGGTTATCGACATCGAAAAAAACCCGTTTAAAGGAATTGTAATTGCAATTAAAGATAAGTTGGGAAGAATCTTTTTTGGAGAAGAAGAATTTTTTTTGTCTGTAGATTAATTTTAAAATAGAGTAAAAAAATCACATGTTTGCAATTGCTTTTGATATGGTCGCAGCTGACCTCGGAAAACATTACGGAGAACCATATAATAACGCTTATTTTGAGATTAAATCAACACTCAGAGAATATAATTTTTATAACACTCAAGGAAGCGTCTATTTGACGGAAAAAAACGATATGGCGAATCTCTATCGTGCGATTGAAGCATTAAAAAAAATTGATTGGTTTAGAAAATCGGTCAGAGATATAAGGGCATTCCGAGTGGAAGACTGGAGCAATTTTACGGATGTCGTCAAAGGTGAATAAAGAAAAACAGGCGCTGTTTTCCATACAGCGATATCCATTATCTCTCGGCTTTATCGGCAAACGATACATCGCCCGATGGATATAAAAATTTGCGTTGCGTCCTATGGTTAATAAAACCCGTCTAACAGTTCTTTTATTATTTCATCTATTGCTTTTATTTTTCTTTCGGTATTGGCGCCTCTTTTTTCCTGTTAAATTCGTTCACTGAAAGTATTTCACCAATCGGACAATCAAAAGCCATTTTGTCAGGGTGCATTTCAAATTGTCTTTATTTATGCAGGTTTCCCGTCATGTCGAACGAAGCGCCACAGGCGCGTAGTTGAGACATCTGCCATGAAGTTGAAGCGACAATTTGAAATGCACCCTTTTGTCATGTAGATTCTTCCAATAAATATCGTCGGAAACATGGTTAATATAGCTAAACCGCTTTACTGCATACCCACAAATTGAATTACCTGATGTAAGCAGATGAATATCCAAACCCTGCAAGGGTTCAAATCTCCTCCGCAATCTATTCTAATCCAGCGATTTACACTTTTATTTTGTTTTATGGGGTACGACCTGGAGCGGTTTTGGAGTCTTGTTTTGACTGCTTTTTGACTGCCCATGTCTGCATAAAACTCGGCGATAAAAGTACGACATTTTTTTGAAATGACAATGAAAAAGTCCTCATTTGTCCGTAAATCAGGACAAAAACAAGACATTTCACAGACAAAACCGGACATATTCCAGACAAAACAAATATTTTTCCCGTTTGCCCGGACAATTTGCGACAAAGCATGGACAAATCCGGACATTAAACACCTACTGTATAGCATATTATAATATTCTTCGTACCTTTGCGGCGAAATTTGATACGATTATGGATATGCTTAAATTAAACGCCAAAGAAGAAATCCTGCCGGTTGATTTTGCCGGATTGAGGCAAAACTCCCGGTTGCAGGTAACGGACGACTTCATTGCTCCGCCTGTAATCCTGCGTATTGGCGATTCCATTGTTGGCACGCTGGGCAATTTCAGCGCATCTACCGGAAAAGCAAAGAGCAAAAAGACCTTTAATGTTTGCGCTATCGTTGCTTCGGCTTTGAGCAATAATGCAGTACTGAATTATTCCGCATCGTTTCCCGAAAACAAACGGAGAATCCTTTATGTTGATACGGAGCAAAGTAAATTCCACTGTCAAAAGATATTGAAGCGTATTTTGTTATTGGCAGGATTGCCGGGTGACGTACATCCTGAAACATTGGAATTTTTGTCTTTACGGAAGTTCAGTCCCAAAACACGGCTGGGTATTATCGAAGAAGCCATTTGCCACACCGAAAATCTGGGTTTGGCAGTCATTGACGGCGTGCGCGATTTGGCGTATGACATCAACAGCCCGTCGGAAGCTACCGATTTGATTACAAGATTGATGCAGTGGACGGATGAGCGGCAAATCCATATTCATACCGTTTTGCATCTGAATAAAGGCGACGACAACACGCGCGGGCATTTGGGTACGGAATTGAATAACAAAGCCGAAACAGTTTTACAGATTACCAGGGATGAATTTGACAAGGATATTAGCAGCGTCGCAGCAATGTATATCCGTGACATTGATTTTGAACCGTTTGCGTTCCGTATCAACGAAAACAGTTTGCCCGAACCGGTTAATGATTATCAATCGAAACAGCCTGCATCTCAAAAATCATTTGATTACCTGGAAGTCCCCGAAAACACACATCGTGAAGCGCTGGAAAACATTTTTTCGGAAGCGGAACAGGTATCATACACAAATCTTATTGGCGGATTGCAGAAAGGATATGAAAGCGCCGGTTATTCTTTTGGCACGAATAAGGCAAAATTGCTCAAAGTGTTTTTGGAAAGCAGGCGGACGATAATTAAAGACGGCAGGCATTAGCGGTTTAATCCCGATTTCTGTTATCAGGGGCAAAAAAGTGGTTTAGTTTAGTCTGGGTATATATATAGTAAACTAAACTAAACCTGTTTAAGAAGTTTAAGCGGTTTAAACCGGTTTATCCGTTCAGGTAAACCGGTTTAGTTTGGCAGGTTTAACCTGAACTAAACAGGTCGCCGGCGAAAAGAAAAATAAATGAACAGATGTATATGCAGATAAACAGACAAACAGATAGATGGACAAACAAACAGATAGATGGACAAACAGACAAACGGATAAACGATTATTAATTTATAAACATTATAGTTATGAACATATCGGAAGCAAAAAACATTCCCATTGCAGATTACCTGCAATCTATCGGAATAACTCCATGTAAACGGTATGGTAACAATTTGTGGTATTATTCCCCGTTCAGGAATGAAACAGAAGCCTCGTTCAAGGTCAATCTTGAACGTAATGAATGGTACGATTTCGGAGCGGGCAAAGGCGGCGATATTCTCAAATTCGTGATGGAACGGTATGGAACAAACGATGTTTCCAAAGTCCTGAATATTCTTTCGGGCGAAACATCCAAAATACCGGCAAATTCTTTTTCTTTTCGTCCGCAGGATAATTTGCCTGCATTTGAAGACATACGGGTATTGCCGCTTGAAAACCACGCATTAATTCAATACCTGACAAAACGAAACATCCACATTCCGTTTGCCCGACAGTTTTGCAAAGAGGTACATTTTCGGTTTAAAGACAAATCCTACTTCAATATCGGGTTTGCGAACGACTGAGGCGGCTACGAATTGCGGAACGAATATTTTCAGGGCGGACTGTCGCCAAAAACCATTACATCCGTACAAAAGGGAAATGACGCCTGCTGTATTTTTGAGGGATTTATGGACTGGCTGTCCTGCCTGACTTTACTGCACAAACGTAATCTCGATGTTCCGGACATTTACAGGTGGGATTACATTATTTTAAATTCCGTTGCCAATGTTTCCAAAGCGATAAACAGCATCGGAAACTACAGGAAAATTTATACATGCCTGGACAATGACGAAGGCGGACGAAAGGCAACCCGTCTGATACAGTCGGCAAATCCGACTGTATGCGACTGTTCGGCAAGGTATGCGGAATACAAGGATTTAAACGATTATTTATGCGGCAAAAAGCAGGTTCAGGAAAAGAAGCAAAACAGGGGGATGAGAATATGAGGCTGTATCGGCGGGACGTTTTATTAACAAAACGCCATAGCTTATTGGGGCATTTTCTTCACGCTACGTTTCACTTCACTAAAAATGCCCCAATAAGCCAAAGACGTTCCCCCTTTGGAATCCCCCTGAAGACTTCCCCGAAAGGAAGTCGGATAAAAAGTCCTGATGAGTTTCGTACATCATCATGTACGACGGGAATCGTCTCGCCTCGACGCAGGGCGGCGTTCAGTCTCGACGCAAGGCGATACAGATACTCTTTGCATATTTATATATCAAAAAAAGTCATTATTTACTTAATAACAAACAGGATACAACATTATGGGATACGCAGTATTGCATTTGGAAAAGGGAGCGGGCAACGACGCTCCGATAAGTTCACACATTGAGCGGACAGTCGAGCCGAAAAATGCCGACAAAAACCGCACGCATCTAAACCGGGAACTGATTGAGTTTCCCGATGGCGTCGGCAACCGCACGGAAGCGATTCAATACCGGATTGAACACGCCGGTATTACCCGAAAGATAAGTCATAATCAGGTTCGGGCAATCCGCGTCATGCTGTCGGGAAGTCCCGACGGCATGCAACGCATCGAAAAAACCGGACAACTTGATAACTGGTGCAGCGACAGTATCGACTGGCTCAAAAAGACTTTCGGCGCGGAAAACCTTGTTTCCGCTGTTTTACATTTGGACGAAAAAACGCCTCACATTCATGCAACTGTTATACCGGTTGTTACAGGCGAGCGGCGCAAAGCCCGGAAGGAACAGCCTGAAAAACAAAAGAAATACAAAAAGAAACCGGCAAACGCCGCCCACCTGTGCGCCGACGATGTGATGGCGCGAAACAAACTGAAAGAATATCAGGACAGTTACGCCGGAACAGTGAATAAATACGGCTTGCAGCGCGGTGTTGACGGCTCGGAAGCAAGACACATATCCACACAGCAGTATTACAGGGAATTGGTTGACAAAAACGAAAAGTTGAAGGAAGACAGCGAAGTTTTGCAGGAACAGAAAGACGAAACATACGAAAAAGTCCGCGACCTGTACGACCTCAAAGACGAAGCGCAGGACAAGTTTCTGGATATGGACAGGCATTTGCACGAAAAGAAACAGGAACTCAACACCATAGAAAACAAACTGCAAAAAGCAAAACAGGATTACGAACCATACAAAGCGCAGGAAGAATTGAGCTTCATATACGACTTGTTTTCGCCGATGAAAGAATATGTCCGCATTGCAGACCTTTGTCAAAAAATCGGCTTTACGATTGACGCTATCCGCCGCTTGCTGAAAGGCGTTGTAATCACTGTCAACGACAAACTGTATTCGCCCGAACACAACCAGCATTTTGAGGCAAAAGACCTCAAGGCACAAATCGAAAAAGAGCCGGACAACCCGAATAAACTGCGTTTAAACCTCAATGGAATGAATATTTTGGAGTGGTTCAGGGAGAAGTTTCAGGAAATGCGGCAGGCGGTTGGAAACGGGAAAAAACAGGCGAACGACAAAAGTAGGCAGATGAAGATGTGAGAATCTGTGACTTGCGAACAAAAATTCTTCAATTCCAAAGAAAAGTGTATCTTTGCGGCTGTAAAATAATTCATACGATGATGAAGAAAAGTATTGAAAACAAAGGGCAAACAGCAACCGGCGCCCTGAAAAACGAGGTTGCAGGCAAGGCGTCGATGCCTGAGGTTTGGCGCAGAATGGTAACAGGATTGTCATGATATTGTCAAAAGTATATTCGCCAGTTTTTATGGTGCATATATTGTTAAATTGAAGATATATGCAGTTTTATTCATATCCGTGACCCTTTGATTTACTGACAATTACAGTTGCAGTTGGTGAGGATAAAGAAAAAATATTCACATAATGGATAATAATGAAAAATCAGAAAACACAAGCCTATTGACAGAAGATGAAAAAGAATATGTCAAAGATTTGGCAATGAATATTGAAAGTGATAAGAAGTATAATTTGCTTTTGATTACATTTAATCTTGCTACAATTGTGATAGTAATAAACGGAATAATATTTAGTGAGAACCAAATGATTTTAAATGTATTTGAAAAAATCACCATTTCATTTGGACTTCTGAGTATCTCTGTTGGAACTGTTTGTTTTTTTAATTGGTTTATGAAACTTCACCTTTTGAGAATTGAAACAACTGATTTATTTATTACGAAAAAGATTGAAAACGCACGAAAACAACACTATCCAGGAGAGGAATTTTTCAAAAAACATTCTTTTGTCTTTAAATTAGGAAGTTGGGCAACAGGAATAGGGATATTATGTTTTATTGCAGAAATGTTTTTTAGAATTTGGAGTTGAAATCGAAAAATGACGAATGATAAATTGGACATATTGATAAAAGAATACGATATAAGACATTCGTATGACAAAATGTATATAGAAAAATATGAACAACTTATTACATTTATGAACTTGTATTTTTCTATATTTTCCGTTTTAATAGGATACATTATTTCGGATAATGGGATTTTAACTTTTTTGCAATCATTTGGACAGTCAATTTTTCAAAAGATTTTATTTGTGTTGTTCTACTTATTTTATTAGCTTGCATTATGTATTTTATATTGTTTTATTTATTGGATAAATTATTCATGATTTACATAAATGGAACGAGGATTAAAGTCATAGAAAAACTACTAAACAAAGAAACAAATTCTGATTATCTGATATTTGAAGAAAAAATAATCCCTTTTTTTCATTCTCCAAAATTATTTCACGTTAATGGTTTTCTAAAACCACCATATTTGGTTTTATTTTGGATGGTATCCATTATTTTAATTTATTCTTTTTTGTTGTGCTGTTTGTGTTTCCTTATTGCCAATACTTTTTTTGTATCATTTTCTCTTTTCATATTTTTCTTTACAACAATCACGTTGTATCAATTTTATTCTATCAATACGGTTGGAGTAGACTTGATAACTAAACAGAATTATAAATTTGCAGGATTAACACAAAAAGGCTATTCGTTTGCAAAAAAAAGTCCAATACTGTTTCCCATTTTGACAATAATGTTTGGAATATTGAGTTTTGCTTTATTAACATTAAAAGACAACTCTTTCTTTCTCAATTCTGATGTTGCTTTTCCTTTATTATCATTGCCTACAATCTACATTGGGGATTTGATTTTCTTGCCAATCATAATGTACAGAATAGGGAAAATATTTTTGCAAAAATTCGGATTTAAATATATAAAAAATCACAAAGTGCCAATTATCATAATCTCATTATTAAGTATTGCGATTGGTATTTTTATAAATCTATACACTCATAAGATATGGTGCTTAGATAAATATGACGGTTTTATGGATAAAGGCGGAGTATTAACCACAGCGGGGTGGTGGCATTTGGTTTTCAGTATTGTAATTATGTTTTTTATAGTTTGGTTACTGATTATGAATTTTTACTGCACGATTAAGAAATTCAAAAAGGAAAGCAATTACTGTTTTAATACTTGGGTTATTTTTGTTGGTTTCACAGCATTATCTATTTTTGATGTTTTATTTCGTTATCATAATTTTAATTCATTGAATTACAGTCTTTCAAAATATATTTGTGCAGAATGGAGTAGTTTTTTGACATTTTATTTATCAGTACTATCATTGATTATCTTGTTTATCATAAAAAAGATAAGACTCAAAACATTAAAATAATGCTTGCCGACAAAAAAATTATAGGATATTTTCAAAAAAATAAAAACAGAATAAGATTTATGCCCGAACAACAAAACATAGAATACAAATCCTCATGGCACGAGGAATATTTAGACTGGATTTGCGGCTTTGCCAATGCGCAGGGCGGTAAAATCTACATCGGTAAAGACGATAACGGAAATGTGATTGATGTTGCCGATTACAAAGATTTGATGGAGAAAATTCCCAACAAAATCAAAAATCTGCTGGGAATTACAGCCGAAGTCAATCTTTTGCAGGAAGACGGCAAATATTATATTGAAATTGTCGTGCAACCCTATTCAGTGCCTATTTCGTTGCGGGGCAGGTATTTTTATCGCACCGGTAGCGTGAAACAGGAATTGACAGGCGTTGCATTGAACGAGTTTTTACTCAAACGAGCCGGACAAACTTGGGATAATGTAATAGAGCAGCGTGCCACCTTTGACGATATTGATGAAAAGTCGGTAAAAGAATACCTGGTAATCTCAAAAGAAAAAGGCAGATTGCCCAATTTCGACGGCTTAACTACAGAAGAAATATTTGACAAACTGCACCTTACCGAAAACGGACAACTTAAACGCGCCGCCATAATCCTGTTCGGCAAAGACCCTTGCCGTTTTTATCCCAATGTGTTTGTGAAAATCGGGCGGTTTGCCAAAGACGATAAAGATTTGCGCTATCAGGATGTGGAAGAAGGTAATATTATTGTGCTGTTACGTAATGTATTAGAGCGGTTAGGCCAAAAATATCTTATCAAAAATATCACTTTCGAGGGAATGTATCGCATTGAAACGCCTGAATATCCAACTGTTGCACTGCGTGAAATGTTGCTCAACTCAATGGTACACCGCAGTTATATGGGCAGTTTTTCGCAAATGCGTGTGTATGACGACAAAATCAACCTTTGGAACGAGGGCGTTTTACCCGAAGGCATAAGTTTGGAAGCCCTGAAACGCTCGCACAAATCAAAACCGCGCAATTTGCTTATTGCGGACGTCTGTTTTAAAGGCGGATTGATTGATGCCTGGGGACGAGGCACAATCAGTATCATTGATGCCTGCAAAGAGGCTGGGCTGCCCGAACCCGAATTGATAGAAGAAGACGGCGGATTTATGGTAACGCTTTTCAAAGACCGTTTTTCGGAAGAAGAATTACAAAAATCGGGTTTGAATGAAAGGCAGATAAAAGCGGTGTTGTATGTGAAAGAGAAAGGCGAAATAACAACTTCGGCATACACAAAGCTATATGCTGTTGCAGAAAGAACTGCAAGAAATGATCTGAATGAACTATTGGATAAACAGATACTTAAAAGAATTGGCGAAACCAATCTTGTAAAATATGTCTTGAATTAAAAGAAGGGCGTTGCCGAAGTTTTGCCGAACAAATGCCGAAGATGCCGAAGTTTTGCCGAAGTTTGAACGGTTATAGCCCAATAATACCGTCAGTAAAGTTTTAGATTATCAGACAGTATATATTTTCGGTGTATTGCAATATGATTTAATTTGTTACAAATTTCATTTCCGTATCTTTCAATTTTTCGGCAAGCACGTCCATATCGCTGCTAATCTTGCTATTAAGTATACGTGCGTAAATCTGCGTGGTCTTAATGCTTGTGTGTCCCAGCATTTTCGACACCGATTCAATCGGCACGCCTTTGCTCAATGCTATGGTCGTGGCGAATGTATGTCTCGCAAGATGAGAGGTAATTCGTTTGTCGATGCCGCAGGTTTTCGCAATCTCTTTCAACAGACTGTTATACTTTTGCAAATATTTGACAGGTAAAAGGTTACCGTCTGTATCTGTTTGTTGCTTTTCGTACTTTTCCAAAATCATTTTCGGAATGTTCAACAGCGGGATATTGTACTCCGTATCAGTCTTTTGCCGTCTGCCTTTTATCCACAGTTTACCGTCGCAGGAAAGTTGAATATTTTCTTTCTTCAAACTGCACAGGTCGGTGTATGAAAGCCCTGTGAAACAGCAAAACAGGAATATATCCCGCGCCTGTTCAAGTTCGATACTGTCAAACCGCAACCCGATAAGCGTATCTATTTCATCCTGAGTAAGAAAACCTCTGTCAGTGTTAATGTACTGAACGTTACGCCTGGGAAACGGATTTTTAGTTATCATTTCGCTGTCAATGGCTATGCCAATAATATGCCGGAGATTTTTCAGATATTTGGCAAGCGTGTTGTGGGCAAGTTGATAATTTGTAACAAGATACGTTTCAAAATCATTAATAAATTTGTGGTCGATTTCTTTTATGGGAATATCCGAAACATTGTACCACAGGCGAATAAAATCAGCCAGCCGTTCGCGTGGCGGATATAACCTTTAAGCGCTATACGACAGATGTTTACGCCAACTTGCAATCCCCGTTCCCTGTTGTGCCTGTCGAACAGTTCCAAGAGCGTCTGCTGCTTTGTTTCCGCACCCAGAAATACATTCCGCACTCTTTCGGCAGTAACGTAATGGTCTCGTTCCTGCAATTCACGGTAAATCCTGTAAATCGTCGCTTTAGTGCTGTCAACAAGAACGTTAATGTTGATAGCTTCCACCGTTCGTCCCGTTGCCTTGCCGGTTTTTACATCCCAATACTTCGGGTTTACATCGCATTTCATCCCGAAACGCACCTCCTGACCATCAACGGTTATCCGGCAAAAAAGCGGAATCAAACCGTTTGCTTTCTTTTTGTCTCTTTTCAGGAAAAAGAGAATTTTAAATGTACTTCTCATACCAAAATACTCATTTTAAAAACTGCAAAATTACTACATCTATTCCAAATTGAGTATCATGTAACATAGACAATTTCAGACAATTGTAAGACAAATGCAGGACAAATGTCCGGCCAAGTGAAGACAACTTATACCTCTGTTTTGTCGTCCTTTGTCGGGGTACGATTTGGGTTGCAAACTCTGTCCGTTTGTGTCCTTCTGTTGTCTTTCTTATGTCTTTCCCCTTTGACAAAAATAAAAGAAAATCCTATTTATCCTGCTGTTAATTAGAACTTTGTCCGATTGTTGTCCGCTTTGTCTGCATATGCGAATGTTTGTGATGAACCCTTTCAGGGCTTCCCGTTTGCGGGTATCTTTTCCCGCTGAATGAATACGAAAATCTAAATTCTCCCTGAATCGACGGAATAAGCTACGGGTAATTTGAAAATTTAATATTACCTTTGCAGCGTTATTGAAAAATCCGATGAAACTTTTCAAATTTACTGTTTTCTACAGAATCCGCAAGTAAGGAATCAAAGCCGTCGGCTTTGATTTAATCCTTGTATTTTCAATGGAACCTCATTGAAAGTGTTTTTTATTATCCTTGTTTTAGACTTTAATTTTAACATTCGATTTATTTTTATGAAAGACTGGAAAAGAATTTTCCTTATTATATGGACGGGGCAATTTGCCTCCCTCCTCAGCAGTGCGGTTGTCGGCTTTGCCGTGATACTGTGGCTTGGTTTTGAAACGAAATCGGCGGAAACGCTGGCCTTGGCTTCGATTGCGGCTTTTCTGCCGCAAGCCCTGATAGCCCCTTTTGCCGGCGTGTATATCGACCGTTGGGATAGAAAAAAAATCATGATTGGCGCCGATGTTTTTATCGCATTCGTCACCTTGCTCATGGCCTTGCTGTTTTTCTTTGGCGAAGCGGCGGTTGGGCAGATTTATCTCTTGCTGGCGCTTCGCTCGGCAGGATCTGCATTTCATGTGCCGGCAATGTCGGCGTCTGTTCCATTGTTGGCTCCCGAAACGGAATTGACAAGAATTGCGGGTATTAACCAGATGATTCAGTCGGCTTGCAACATAGTCGGGCCTGCGATTGCCGCGTCGCTGATTGTATGGATGGACATTGAATTTATTTTGCTGCTTGATGTCTTTGGCGCGTTTGTTGCCTGCATATCTTTGCTGTTTGTTGCGATTCCATCGCCGGAATCTGGCGAAAAACGGAAGCCGGCGTTATGGAAGGAAATGAAAGACGGCTTGGACGAAATTCTGTCTTGTCGGGGCATTGCCTGGTTGATGTTCATCGCTGTACTTTCTTCCGTATGTATCTTTCCCATAGCGGCGCTGTTTCCGCTGAT
>JAISOH010000097.1 GCA_031275825.1 Prevotellaceae bacterium
CCTGACTCCCTGTGAAAACTTCTCATCCATGCGTAATTGACAGGCTATCTCTTCTGCCGACACGTTTACCTTTAGTCTCTCTTTTGACATAGACTTTATTGTTTTTGCAAAAGGTATAACTTTTTTTCAATTGTATAAATTTATTGGATTTAATATAATATACTGACTGCCATTTTGGAAAATCATTGGGTAAAAGCCGCTATTGACAGCCTGTTTTTACAGGATAAAACATGGAATTAATTATTTTTTTCAACGAATGTTTTCGTTTTCTGATTTTTGTTTCCAAAAAGTTTTTAATAACTTTATACTGTTTTTCAGTCAGGTTGGTTGAATAATTTGTTTTGTCCATTGTTTCGTGAGTTATATTATTGATAATCACAAAAAATACAAAATAAATATCAATCAGCCAATTGAAATTTAATTAATTATATTGTTTTTTGTTAAATTTAAACAGTTTCTCAAATTTGCCGAAGAAATTGATATCTGTTTTTAGATGTATCCCGCACCGGATGCGGAATTAAGCGAAGCCGCTAAAAAATATAAACCTGGACGGGGCGTTTACCGCTCGGCATATAAAAATGCAATGCGACTGGCGCGAACGGAAATTACCGCCGCTTACCGCCGGGCGCAATGGGAAAAATTTCAGACCGATACGCAGGTAACAGGCATACGGATACAACTGTCGAATAACCACACCTGCATAAACCCGAAAACAGGCAAACCCGAACCGTTTTTTGATATATGCGATGAACTTGCAGGCAATTACCCCAAAACTTTTATGTGGACAGGCTGGCACCCGCAGTGCCGATGCATAATGACGCCGATACTGGTAAACGCTTCCGAATTTAGAAAAATGACAGATGCCGAAGTTGCAGGAAAACAATACATGCCGAAACAGATAGCAGGAATGCCGAAAAATTTTAATGACTGGTTGCGGATTAATGCAAAAAGGATAGCGCAGGCACAGGAACGCGGAACGCTGCCTTACTGGTTGCAGGATAATTCCGCTTTACTTCAAAAATCGGGAATAACTGGAAGTAAAGAATTTACTCCTCTGGCAATGAAAGGCGTATTGCTTACCGATCCGTTTGCGGTTAATTCATTTTTGAAACTTATTGATTTTATGAGAGCAAAGGTTGCGCCGCAACTGCGCAAGATAGCCTTTGAACTTGCAATGAAAAATGAAAAATACAAACGCGAGGGCGATGTATTTTATATAGCAGGAGCAAAATATAACAGAACGGAACAGCAGACTGCACAGAAACTTACAAAGGCAAATTATTATGTGGTTTTCCCGAATAAGGATCAGATTAATAAAATTAAAGCAATGGAAGGCGATAAAAGCAAACGGATAAACGATGTATATATTTATGACAAAAAAAGTTATAAACAATATAAGGCAGATATAAAAACAATGGGAAATCCATCAATAGAAACTGTTGCATCTCACATATCAAGCGGAACTGGACAGGCTTCGGTTATTATATTGGATATTACAGGGCTAATTACAAAAACATCGTTAATACGAGGCATCCGTTCAGGTTGGACGAAGAAAACAAAAATAATTTTATTAAATTACAGAGGACAGTGGTATCAAATAGATAAAGAAAACGCATTTAAGCGAATGTGGCTTGAAAATAATATTAAATAAAAAAAAGAGCGGCTCAAATACCGCTCTTTTAATTTATTCTTTTGTCCAGGCAATTTAACCCGCGCACCCATCAGCTGCCCCCTTTCAGGAGTTGGCGTTTCATAGCCAAATGTACGCTTAAGAGTATTAACGTGTCCCAGCACACGGTATTTCTACGGCACAAAATTAATACAAAAATTTAAACCTACAAAAAAAATCGAAAAAAATTAACTGAACAGAAAAATAATTATGTTGAAAACGAAATATTTATAATTGTCCCGCAAAAATTTACTTAAATAAAATTTTTATATTAAAAAATTATTTGTACTTTTGAGGCGAAAATAAGTTTATAAAATGAATGACTATATTTTTACTATTAGATTTGATAATGCCGAACATTCATTATCGGCGAATAATGGACTTCCAATAAATCAATTGGGAGAGATTCTCGTATTACTCAGTAAAGCAATAGGGTTAAAAAAAGAAGACAGGCTTACTTTAAGCGAAATACGTGGAAATTGTTATGCATTTGACCTTAAAACAAATAGTGAACCTATATATAAATCAATGGAGGTTGTTCATAAGAAAATATCAGAAAACGATTTTTCAGGTTTGAATCATGACCAAAAAAAATATGCAGCGAAACTTAATTCAATTATTAAGGAAACAGGTCACCGAGTAAATGTATATAACCCAGGTAAAGAGTTTAATTACAAAATAATAGATATATTGTTTGAAAATAAAATTGAATCGTATTTTGAAATTGATGATGTATATGGAATAATTGCATCTATTGGAAGTTCAAATCTTGAATCAACTCCATCTATTAAACTTTCAAAAGAAGGGTATGATATACATATAACCAAAGAACAAGAAAAAGTATTAATTAATTATTATAAACGTAAAATACTGTTATTAAGAATCAATAAAAAAATAAATTTTGAAACAGGGAAAATTGAGTCAGCTGATTTAATTGACTTTGAAGTTATAAAAAATAATGATAAATTTATTGATAAGGCAGAAAAAATGACTAATAAATACGAGAAAAGAGGATTGTTCTCAAGCATAAAAGAATCTTCGCTTGCAGTACGAAATTTAAGAGATAATATTAATATACAAGATATAAAAAATGGACAATAATAAAAAAATATCTGATTGGAAATATATATTATTGGACACAAGTTTTATTATTGATTATCTTTCCAATCCTGAAAAATTTGATAAAAATCCTCAAAAACAAAAAAACATTTTGCTTGCAAAGGCGATAATGAAAGAATTATCATTAAAGAAAGGGGAAAATAAACCTCATTTTTATGTAACATCAATAACAATAGGCGAATTGATAAAGTTAGAAACAGCATCTATTGTAAAAAAAATAGTAGAAATTTTTTATTCGGGCGATGTTACTATTTTATCTTATGGGAAAAATGAAGCGGAGGAATTAAATAAATTTGCTATTTCTTGGAAAAAAGCAAAATCCCCAAATAAATCATTAAAAGACATTGAACAGGCAAAAAAAGAAAGTGGCTGCATAAATTATAGAGCATGGATAAATGATGATATGAAAATTTTAAGTTGTGCAAAAAGATTATATGATAAAAGATTGTTAGATATCATACTAACTTCTGACGAAAAAACATTTTTTTCAATAGCTGAATATTGGGAATTGCCTTGTCGAGTTTTGAATGATAAATATTTTCCAAAAGATTTATTTGGCGAATTAGATACGGAACAATAATTTTTAATTCCCCGAATTTGGATATACACAAACGGTAAGCCTTGACAGGTTTGCCGTTTTTTTATTATTTGCGGCAGTCGAATAATCGGCGCTATTTCCGGCTTTAATAAAAAAGATGTTGAAAACGAAATAAAAACTCGGCGGTAAATTTGTATTATTATAATACGCTTATATGTACCTTTGATTTCAAGTTTTAATTAAAATTCAATTATAATGAAAGAAAAGATTTTAGCATTACTTGAACAGAAGTTTCAAGGCAAGCGAAAAGACGGGCTTAACCGGCTGGCAGGTGCAATAGCCTTACAGGTTAGTACCGAAGACGAAGCAAATACAATCGTAGGAAAAATTACCGCCGAAAATGTTGATGCATTTATTACCGACTGGCGTAAAGAAGCGGACGCGGAAATCAGCAAAGCAAATAAAACTTACGAGGAAGGACTTCGCAAGAAGTACGACTTTACAGAGAAAAAAACCGAACAATCGGCACAGCAGACGGAAAAAACGGAAGGCTCGATTGATGCGGCAGCCATTCAAAAAATTGTTTCGGAAGCAGTTGCGGCAGCAACAAAACCGCTGCTTGAAAAAGTATCGGTTTTTGAAGCCGGCAATACTGCAAAAACAAGGCTCGAAACATTGAACGACAAATTGAAAGAGTGCAAAGATGAAACTTTCAAGGCAAAAATCCTGAAAGACTTTGCCCGAATGAAATTTGAAACGGACAATGAATTTACCGAATACTTGACCGATACGGAATTTTACCCTGTTCGGCGTACTGCGAACTTCGCTGTGTTAAAAACAAAATTCCTGCTTTGTTGCAAGTCGTAATATTCGCTTTTCTATACAACGCAGTGAAAATATTATGCCGAACAGAGTAAACCTCTTAAATATTCAAATCATTAAATTGCAAGTAATAAATTGTCAAATTGCAGATGAATTATTAATTAATTGCTTTTACTATGGTAGTAACACCCATTCCTCCGCCAACGCAGAGAGTTGCAAGACCAAGTTCAGCATTTCGTTTTTGCATTTCGTATAACAGGGTAACCAAAATACGCGCTCCGCTTGCGCCAACAGGATGTCCCAAAGCTATTGCGCCGCCGTTTACATTCAGTTTTTCGTCAGGAAAATTCAACTGTTTACCTACGGCTAATACCTGTGCTGCAAAAGCTTCATTGGCTTCTATCAAATCAATATCATTTATTGTCAATCGTGCTTTGTTCAATGCTTTTTGAGTTGAATAAACCGGACCTGTTCCCATTATTTTGGGGTCAACTCCTGCCGATGCGTATGAAATAATTTTTGCCATCGGCTTAACTCCAAGTTGTGCGGCTTTTTCAGCACTCATAACAACTAATGCCGCCGCTCCGTCGTTTATTCCCGAAGCATTTGCGGCGGTAACTGTTCCATTGGTTTTAAATGCCGGCGAAAGTTTGCTGATGCTTTCGGCAGTAACTCCCTGTCGGGGAAATTCGTCCGTGTCGAATATTCTTGTTGTTTTCTTTTCTTTTATTTCAACGGGAACTATTTCGTTTTTAAAACGGTTTTCATTCAACGCTTTTTCTGATTTTTGCTGACTCCATGCTGCAAATTCATCCTGTTGCTGTCGAGATATGTTGAATTTTTCGGCAACATTTTCGGCTGTAACGCCCATGTGATATCCTTCAAACACATCGGTAAGGGAATCGTACACCATGCTATCAATCAATTCGCCTGTTCCCATTCGGTAACCCCAACGTGCATTTTTAAGAATAAACGGCGCTGCGCTCATATTTTCCATTCCGCCTGCTACAACCACTTCTGCATCTCCCGATAATATCAATGAAACTGCAAGGTTTACGGCTTTCAATCCTGAACCGCAAATATTATTTATTGTCATTGCGGGAACAGTGTAAGGTATTCCTGCTTTTACAGCCGACTGGCGGGCGGTTCCCTGTCCGAGTCCTGCCTGCAAAACGTTGCCCATTATTACTTCATCAACAGATTCAACAGTAATTCCTGCACGTTTTATTGCTTCTTTAATAACTATGCTTCCCAGTTCCTGAACGGGAACAGAAGTCAATGTTCCTCCGAATTTTCCTATTGGAGTTCTTACTGCTCCTGCAATTATTATTTCTTTCATAATTTTATCAGTATAAAAATGATGTTTTCAAAAAAATATTATTCCTTATAAACCACGTTACCGTTGCCATCTGCCAAAAAATATACCGTATAATAGTCGATAACTGTTCTTCCCCTTTCACGCCGTTCCGACTTGCCGTCTTCGGTAATGTTAATTCCCATTTTTATTTCAAAATTACCATCTTCGTTTATATAAAATGCTATTGTCTTGATACTTTCAAAACTGTAACCTTCAAAATTTTCGGTTATCTGGGCTTTTGCATTTTCCAAATATTTCTCAATATTGTTTTGCTGTTTTTCAATATCTTCAACATTAATTGGTTGTGGCTCTTTTTTATTATATGAATTGCGTTCCTTTTTGGGATCATTGTGGGCAATTCCATAATTGTAGTAAAGCACTTGCGAATATTTTTCGCCATCTTTTCTCAAATCAAGAATAACCAAACCGAAATCGCCTGTTAATTTGTCTTTTTCGGAAATCTCAACATTTACAATGTCATAATTTTTGACTATTGCTTTCAAATCTGCAATCAGTTCGCCTAAAGCCTTTGGAGAACTGATACTTGGCGGCGCAATTTGCGAACACGCCGATATCAACAATACTGTTGCTGATATCAAAAATAATTTTTTTAATTTCATATTTTTATTTATTAAATTTATATAATTTGATTAATATATTAATTTTCTTTTACAATATGTTTTATTATGTTTTGATTTTATCAATAAATTTTCTTTTATAATTACAAAGTTTATTTCCCTCTAACATGTCGGATTGTACGTGGGAGGATGTGATTAATTGACATACTTTTCAAATGGCTTCACAAATTTTATTATCATATCATCGGCGCGTTTCTTTGCCTGATTTACGAAATGTTTCAAATATTCTTTTGTCCATTCTTTGCGTGTGCCTTTGAAAGTTTGGTCTAAATCGCAAACATGAAACTGAATTTGCATTGCAGCCGCCCAATTTATGTACAAATCAGAGGGATTGGCATCGAAAAGACAACCAAAATGAGTATCGCAACAAATCATTTTATCTTTTTTCAATTCCCAGTCAATCTCAAAATAGTTGATTGTGAAATTATCAAATTCTTTGTTGTCAATCATCCTTACACATAATTGAGCTAATTTGTATGCAGAGATAATATTGGGCGCTTGTGCAGATTTTGAAATATTACGTGTTTTAACATCTATCAATTCGTAAAAATCGCCGGCAGTTACAATAATGTCGGCAGTATCGTTTTGTTTTTCTTCAAAAGGATTTGCAACCGTCCATTTGTCTGTTGCGTTTTTACCGCGACTTAAAAGAAATAAAACCGTTGGCGAATTAAACAGCGCTTGCCGTGCATCGAAACCGATTATGTCAGGGTTTTTGTTATACAAATCGTTCAGGAACTCATACTGGCGAAATGTATTATTGGGAAACATTTTTTTTATTTCCTCATAAACATGTTTGTCAAACGGCTCGCCTGCTGCGTGTCCGGACAATGTGCCGGAAAGTGGTTTGGCGACAAAGGTCCCTTTTATTTTTTTGCTCAATTCATTATAATTTACTGTCATGTTCAAACTCCAATTAATTTATTTACCGAGTGATTTATTTCACTTAAATAATGATTATCTCTTGTTTCAATATATTTTTTCGTTAAATTTGTAATGGCGTCATGTAATGCGACTTCTTCCGATTTATCCCAATTGATTGCTCGAAATGGAATGCTTGAAATGGGTTTTTCGGAAAATTCAACAATATTTCCTTTTATAATGCCATTGCATTTGAGCCAGTCGAACACATACGGATTGTTTAAGTAGGCAACGATATATTCCAGACTTTCTTTCGTTTTCGGCTTTTTGAAGATAGCCGTTACATCCTGTGTTGGAAATATTTTTTTATCTATCAGCGAAAACCGAAAATGATTTTTATTTGAAATCCGTTCTTTGCATGGCACAAAAATCCTTTTTTCGTCTTTATTGAACAGGTTAAAATTGCGCAGAAACACCCATTCCCAAAAATTTATCTGCCTGTTATACTGATAGCGTTTCTCCAAATCTTGCTTGAACAGTAAAAAATGGCTGTAAAAACAGGGATATTTTTCCTGCACTTCTTCTTTGGATAATCCATCGGGAATATAAATGTACGAGGTGTATTTATCAGGAAAATACGGATTCAGATCTTTCGCTTTGATGACTTCGATCGTAGCCTGTTTTTCAAATTCATTCAAGGTATCGCCATTCACTTGAAACGCCTTGTCCAGACCGCTTACCAAACCGTTTCCTATGTCGCAAAATTCGCCAATCGTATATAATTCAATTTTATTTTCGTCATCATCAAACAGAGAAAAAGTCCTGTTTGCCTGCCGTAATTTTCGGCAGTTTTTCTCAAAAACTTTCAATTCGTTTTGAACTTCTTCGGTTTGCAGAATCCACCTTTCATTTTTCTTAAATGGAGGTATATCAATAAAATCTGCGCCGTCGAATAATTCCCTTGATTTGAGTTTTTTTAAAATATCAACTGTAAGTTTTTGATTCGCATAATATCTTGCAACCCTTATTTTATCGTTCCTGTATTTACTTTTTATATATTTAAAAATGATAATGGAAACTGTTACTTTATCAAAAACAGGCGTTTCATTGAAATGATAAATTTCCTCAAAATAACCGTTTGCAAGCATATAATTACGCAACGAAACGGAATGAGTCGTATTCATCCAGTATTCGGGACAAATGAATATTAATTGTCCATTATCGTTCAACAATTCAATTGATTTCAGGATAAAAATATACAGATAATCGCACAACGAATTGCAGTATTTATTCCACAACAAATTTGTTGCAAGTTCCTGCTTTAAATTGTCTTCAAGATTTTTCCAGCGAATATACGGCGGATTTCCAATAATCAAATCGTATTTTTCATTGATGTCGGCAGTTACAAAACTTTCATATCTGATATTCGGAAAATTCTTTGCCAAATCGTCGTCAATTTCATAAGCCGTAACGTCATTAAAGCCTCTTTGGTGTAATAAATCAAGAAAAACGCCCTGTCCGCAACTTGGTTCTAAAATTTTCGAATCGGGAGCAATATCCGCCAAATCAATCATAAAACCGGCAACAACTTCAGGTGTAAAATACTGTCCGAATTTATTTTTTACTTGCCGATTATTTATCTTTCTCATAATCATATTTAATTTCCAACACCAAAACCCTGAAAAATCAAGTGTAAAGCGTACTCATCCAATTTGGAAACTACTATACTCGCCTTCATTTTGTCTTTGTCGCCAGCCATATCGGTTAAGAAAATATAATCTTCATTTTCTTTTGAGGTGATTACGGTTATTCTTGTTCCGGTAACTTTTATGGTTTCTTTTTTTAACATAATCTTCTGATTTTATATTTAATACAAATAATCATTCAACACCGGTTCGCTCAAAATCATGTGATTTTTATCTTTGATTTCATTCATCCGACGGCTGTCGCCATTGATTATCTTATGTTTGGTTAAAAAATCACTTGAAAACTTCATTATTCAATTCAATTATTGTACTTGCATTGGTTTAATATCGTCTGCAATAATCAGATGAGCATCTGTAGCTTGCTGTACTTGCTCTATTGTAAATTCGGGATGTATTTCTTTAAGTACAATACCTTGCGGCGTTATTTCCATCACTCCCATTTCGGTAATTATCATATCAACTTCGCCCGAAGCGGTAAGCGGCAAGGTACATTGTTTCAGAATTTTAGCGTTTCCTTTTGCGGTATGTTCCATTGCGATAATCACTTTTTTTGCGCCTGCAAGCAAATCCATGGCTCCTCCCATTCCGGGCGTTTTATTTCCGGGAATCATCCAGTTGGCAAGGTTTCCTTTTTCGTCAACCTGTAATGCTCCGAGAACTGTTACATCAACATGTCCTCCGCGAATAATTCCGAATGACGTTGCGCTGTCGAAAGATGCAGATCCTGTCAATGCCGTAATATAACCTCCGCCTGCATTGGTAAGATATTTGTTTTCTTCGCCTGCGCCGGGCGTGGCTCCCATTCCGAGCAAACCATTTTCAGACTGCAAGGTTACATTGATATTTTCGGGTAAATAATTTGGAATTAATGTAGGTAAACCTATACCTAGATTTACTACGTATCCGTCTTTCAATTCTAAAGCGCATCGTTTAGCAATTGTTTCTCTGATTTGATTTTTATCCATAAGCTTATGTATTTGTAAATTAATATTTTTATTTTATCCGTTTATTCGCTTATCAAGTTCATGAGCAATGTATGAAGCAACATCATCGGCGTATGAATTCATGCTGAAACCGGCATCGTAACCCAATTCTTTTGCAAGTTCGTGGTTTATTCGCGGACCGCCGCAAACAAGAATGACTTTATCTCTTAATCCTTCGGCTTCGAGAAGTTCTACCAGTTCTGTCATATTTTTTATATGAACGTCTTTTTGCGTTACTGTTTGCGAAACAAGCAAGGCATCTGCTTTCGTTTCTATGGCTTTTGCTATAAATTCTTCGTTAGGAACCTGACTTCCCATATTTAGCGCTTCAAACATTTCGTAACGTTCGATACCGTAATGTCCGGCATAACCTTTCATGTTCATAATTGCATCTATGCCTACCGTATGAGCGTCGGTGCCGGTACTTGCTCCGACAACAACAATCTTTCGCCCGATACGTTCTTTTATAAATTCATCGCAGGCGTGCATGTCCATTACATTGCTTTCGACTTTCGGAACATGAATGTTTGTATAATCTACCGTATGCATGCAGCTGCCATAGCAATTAAAAAATGTAAAACCTTGTGTAAGTTCTTTGTAAAAAACTACCTGAGGATTTTCAAATCCCATTTTTTTTATCAACTGTTTTGCCGCTTCAACAGCTTCATCGTTACATGGAACAGGAAGCGTGAAACTTAATTGAGTTTTGCCATCGTTCACTGTATCTCCATACGGTTTTATTTTTTTCAGGTCAAGGGTTTGGTCAAACGCCTTGCCTTCCATTGAATATAGTCCTCCGCTCATATATATCTGAATATCCTTATTTAATTGGTTACTGTTATAAAAATTTTAAAGCGCTTTATTTTCAATAAAAACATGTAAAGATATGAAAAAATTATCATTCGCTATAAATAATCATTAAAATTAATGTAAAAAATTAAACCGCAACTGTTGTAAGCATATTAAAAAAATACTTATGCCGTGTATCAGGAAAACTCACGCGCTTCTTCAAAAACATAGAGAACAGTTCATTTATACATTTTGTCAATAAAATCACATTTATCGTCTTGTTTAACAAGCGCTAAAATCTTTAATGCAACTCACCTGTTTTCACTTTTCCTGTGATATACGGTTATTTAAGGAATGGCTAAACAGGCTATCCGAATTTATGATATTTTGTTGATTTTTTTGTAAGGAAAACCATGTAAAGTAAAGTGAGGCTATCCAGACAGCCTCACTTTTTCACAATAAAAAATAATAATGAATTCAGGTTATTTAAGAAATTTAAATTTTTTACCGAGATAAACAGCCTGTTTACCAAGATGTTCTTCAATACGTAAAAGTTGATTGTATTTTGCTATTCTGTCTGATCGCGATGCCGAACCTGTTTTTATCAAGCCTGTATTAAGAGCAACAGCCAAATCGGCTATTGTTGTATCTTCGGTTTCACCCGAACGATGACTCATAATTGCAGTATAAGAATTATTATAAGCCAAATTTACGGCTTCTATGGTTTCGGTAAGCGAACCGATTTGATTTACTTTTACCAGTATTGAGTTTGCAACTTTTCTGTCAATACCTGACTGCAAACGTAAAGTATTTGTAACAAACAAATCGTCGCCTACAAGTTGACAGCAGTTACCTGTTTCATCGGTCAATGCTTTCCATCCATCCCAGTCGTCTTCTGCCATTCCATCTTCAATTGAAATTATCGGATATTTTTTTACCCATGTTTTCCAATAATCAACCATTTGCGTAGCCGTAAGTTTTTCACCGCTTGATTTGTGAAGATGATAAACTTTTTCTTCGGGCAAATAATATTCGGACGATGCAGGGTCAAGAGCAATATAAACATCTTCTCCTGGTTTGTATCCGGCTTTTTCTATTGCAAGTAAAATTACTTCTATTGCTTCTTCGTTAGATTTGAGATTTGGAGCAAAACCGCCTTCATCGCCAACATTTGTCGAATAATTTTTCTTCTTCAAAACATCTTTCAAATTATGAAAAACTTCTGCTCCCATTCTCAATGCATCGCTAAAACGTTCTGCATTTACCGGCATAATCATAAATTCCTGAAAATCAATAGAATTATCTGCATGTGAACCTCCGTTCAGAATATTCATCATGGGAATCGGCAATACGTGAGCATTTACGCCGCCAACGTAGCGAAAAAGCGGCTGACACAGAGTTTTTGCAGCAGCGTGAGCGCAAGCCAGCGATACTCCGAGAATTGCATTTGCCCCAAGCCGTGATTTATTTTCGGTACCATCTATCAAAATAAGTTTTTTATCAATCAAACGCTGTTCAAAAATACTCATACCCGCAAGTTCATCATTTATAAGAGTATTGATATTTTCAACAGCTTTAAGCACTCCTTTACCGTTGAATTTATTTTTGTCGCCATCCCGCAACTCAACAGCCTCGTGTATTCCTGTTGATGCTCCCGAAGGAACTGCCGCCCGACCGATAATACCATCATCGGTAGTAACTTCCGCTTCTACCGTAGGATTTCCGCGCGAATCCAATATTTGACGCGCATGAATTGAAATAATTTGTTCCATAATTTTATTTTTATGATTATTATAATTTTTCGAGCCGCAAATTTAAATGAAATATTTTAAATTAACTTCATTTGTACAAAATGAACGGTAAAATTTTAATCCCGACATGTCAAGTTTTTCAATAGATAACAAACTGCCAAACGGCGATGAATTATTCTGTTTCAATCTGTTGAAATTTTACAAAACATTCTGCGCATCTGTTTTTAACAATACGTTATAAATTTTATTTTTGTGCAATATAAATTATTTAATGTATATTTGACGAAATTTATATGCTTAAACAATATGGTTTTATTCGATTTCATAAAATTGCTTGAAAGTAAAAACGAACTTGTAAGGGTCAAAGAGTTTGTTAATCCTGCTCTCGAAATTGCCGAAATAACCGACAGATTTTCCAAAAGTGAAAACGGAGGAAAAGCATTGTTTTTTGAAAATACCGGAACAGATTTTCCTGTATTAACAAACGCTTTCGGTTCAAATACAAGAATGTGTTATGCGCTTGGAGTAGCCGACTTGAACGAAATATCCGGTGAAATAAACAAACTCTTTTCGCTGGTTACAAGTCCGAAAACAGGTTTTTGGAATAAAATTTCGATATTGCCGAAATTAAAACAGATTTCCGACTGGATGCCGAAACACAAATCGGGAAAAGGAAAATGTCAGGATGTGATAATGCCAACTCCCAACTTAAACAGTTTGCCCGTATTGAAATGCTATCCGTTCGATGGCGGCAGATTTATAACATTGCCAATGGTTCACACCATAAATCCGGAAACAGATATTCGCAATGTAGGAATGTACAGAATGCAAATTTTTGATGAAAAAACAACAGGAATGCACTGGCATAAGCACAAAACGGGAGCTGCACATTTTGAAATGTACAAACGGCAAAACAAAATAATGCCTGTTGCCGTTACGCTCGGAGGCGACACAATTTATACTTATGCTGCAACTGCGCCGCTTCCCGATGGTATTGATGAATACATTTTTGCAGGATTTTTGCGCAAAAAAAGTGTTGAACTTGTAAAATGCATAACTCAACCTATATACGTTCCCGACGATGTTGATTTTGTAATCGAAGGCTATGTAAATCCGCAGGAACCTTTATGCACGGAAGGACCTTTCGGCGATCATACAGGATTTTATTCGCTCGAAGATTTATTTCCAAAATTTCATGTAACCTGCATAACGCATAAAAAAAATGCAATTTATCCTGCAACTGTCGTAGGAATTCCTCCACAGGAAGATGCTTATATCGCAAAAGCGACAGAACGTATTTTTATTGACCCCGTACGTTTGACAGTTTTGCCGGAAATCGAAGACATGAACATGCCCGTTGAAGGTGTTTTTCATAATATTGCGATTGTGAAAATAAAAAAAACTTATGCGGGACAGGCAATAAAAACTGCAAGTGCCTTGTGGGGCGCAGGGCAAATGATGTTCAACAAAATTATGATTGTTGTAAACGGCAATGTTGATATTGGCAATTATACGGAACTTGTCGAAAAAATCAGTGCAAACATCAATATCGACAACGATATTTATTTTACAAAAGGACCTCTTGATATTCTCGACCATGCTGCGCAATCGTCAGGTTTCGGCGGAAAAATATGCATTGATGCAACCGAAAAATATGATGAAGAAAAATTATCGGAAAACAAATCAATAAATCAAAAACCGTATGAATTTATCAATAAAAGTAAATTTGACAAAAATAATATCAATGCAAAAATAACAATAGTTTTGGATGATTTCGCAGATACAAAAAATATCAGCCAAGCCGTATGGTTGCTTGGAAACAATATTGATGCAGCACGCGATTGCAGGATAACAGACGGCAATCTTGTTGTGGATGCATGTATTAAACACAAAAATCATAAAACAATATTCGACAACCAAAAATTCATTTTCAGCCGTCGCTGCCCCAATATTGCATCGTCTTCGGCAGAAACCGTCAGGATTATTGATGAAAAATGGGAAAAATTAAATATTGGAGAGTTTATATCATCTCCATCCGAAAATATTAAAAATCTTATACTTTCTCAATCGGCAGAATTTACAGAATGAAAAAAAAATTATAAAAACAAAATTATATTGTGATTTTACATCTCAAATTTCTATCTTTGCGTAAGATTTGAAAGATGGGAATAGATTTTTTAAAGGCAATCATAGTAGGATTTTGCGGATCGGTAGCAGTTGGACCTATCGGCGTTTTATGCATTCAGCGCACAATAAACAAAGGAAGAAATTCCGGATTTATATCAGGCGCAGGTGCGGCTTCTGCCGATACGGTTTTTGCAGCATTTGCGGTTATCAGTCTTGCTGCCGTTCAATCGTTATTGGAACACAATCAAGCCGTATTTTACATTGCAGGAGGAGCTATCATTGCAGTCATAGGCATAAAAATTCATTTCACAAATCCCATAAAACAGTTAAAGAAGCCGAAAGTAAGTAAATTCAAACTGTTTGAGGATTTTATATCAACATTTATACTAACGCTCACAAATCCAATGACAATTTTTTTCCTTATAGGTTTGTTTGCTCTGGTAAAACTTGATTTGACAACAAGAGTAAACACATCGAGCAGCATTACAATAGTCCTTTTGGGAGTATTTTCAGGAGCATGCGCATGGTGGGCTTTATTAATTTCCATTGTAAATAAATTCAGGAAAAAATTTCGTCTCCGTAAACTTTGGATGATTAATAAAATTGCCGGAATTATAATTTTTATACTTGGAATTATTTCTGTTTTTGAAGGAATATGGACAATCGTTTATGGCTTTCCAACAACATTATGACGTAATTTTCCTTTTTTATTTAATTGTTTTATAAACCTGTGACAAAAACGGTTTAAAAGCTATATTTACACAGATTATAATTTAAATTTTTTATTCATCCAAAGAGATTTTCTTCCTGAATTTGCAAATCAAGTTGCATTTACTTTGAATCTACATAATTATAAAATTATAAAAAAATTTTGTAATTAAAATAAATATATTACTTTTGCTTTTGATTTGAGTATTGAATTTTATCGTTTAGTCTTCTTTTTTGAGCAACAGAGTAGCCTTTCCTTATATTTCTCTTCTCTACAATCATAATTAATTTTTAATAAAAAACAAATGAACATTTACATTTCAAATTTAAACTATGGCACATCGGATGCCGATTTAAGAAAATTATTTGAAGAATATGGAGAAGTTTCTTCAGCAAAAGTTATTATTGACAAATATTCAGGAAAATCAAAAGGATTTGGTTTTGTGGAAATGCCTAACGATGAGGAGGCAAAAAATGCAATAAATGAACTGAACGACATGGAAGTCAACGGAAAGACGCTTGTTGTCAATATTGCCAAACCACGAACGGAAAGAAGTAATAATAACAGAAACGACGGAAGGTTTAATTCATCTAACAGAGGATATAACTCGTCCAGAAGATATTCGCGCGATTAAAAATCAGCCGAATCTTATTTTAACATTAAATTGAACAGGATTTGTAATTCCTGTTCAGTTTTTTATGTTATTGCTATTACTGCGACAGTCGGTACACAATGCTGATTTTATGTTTAGCGCCAGTTTTTGTATATTTTAAAACAACATCAACATAATTTACAAATCATAATCGTACCATTTATTTTGGCTGTTGCCGAAAGTTATGGCTATGGAAAGTCTGTAAGTGTTGTCTATAAGTGTGTTGCTGCTGTCGGTTACAAACAGATATGATGCGGCAAAATCCAGATTTTTATATTTTATGCCCGCACCGAAAGCAAGATACGAGTTATTGCTTATGCCTTTTGATTCGTAATGATAACCGGTGCGAAGACACATTCGGTTTTTATACGAATATTCTATTCCCAATATCCAAACTGTTTTAGACAAATCGCTTGTAATGCCGCGTACGGCAGCCGATATTACCGATGAGTTTCTGTATTTATAATTGCTCGGCACAAGAGATTTGTATAGTTCAACTGTGGGTGACAAAAAATTAACATCATCAAAATTAAAAGTTATTCTGGTTCCAAATTTAATGTTCATTGGCAAAAAATAACTTATGCTGTCCGAAATATTTACTTTCGTTCCCAGATTTGAAACTGTTGCGCCAAATGCCCATTCGGATTTGGGTGCAAATGAAAAATCAATGGCTTTTTGATAAAAAAATGCAATATCAGCTGCAACATTGGAAGCGTGTTCTACTGAAGGATTTGTATTCTGTATCGTTATTTTTGTAGAATTTATGTATCTGAAAGTTACTGCTCCCGACATGTTTTTACCCAGTCGCCTTGAATAGGAAACATCAAATGCAAATTCATTAGGACGCGCTGTTTGCAGAAATTCATAATTGTCGGTATAAAAATCAATCTTTCCAAGTGAAAAAAATCTTAACGATGCGCTAATCGATTCATTGTTGCCGTATTTGTAAAATCCTGATAAATACGTTATATAAATATCATTTGCAGCCGATTTTAACCATGGCGTATACGACAGTGCAACTCCTCCGTATTGCTGCGAAAAAATGTATTTTGCGGCGTTCCAGTGTTGAGAGTTCACATCGGCGGATGTTGCTACGCCTGCATCTCCAAGCGATGCCGAACGCGCATCGGGCGCAATTGTAAGAGCATTAAGACCGGGCATTAGTTCCTGTGCAAATATTTGCCCTGACAATGTTATAAAAAATAATACTGATATTATATTTGTCGTTTTCAATTTCATAATATAATGCGATTTATAAATACAAAAATATCAAAATTATATTTATTGATACGTTTTAATTTCATCAAGCGTAACGAGCTTGTTTACTATTGCAAAAATCGTCAATCCTGCGGTGCTGTGAATTTGCAGTTTTGTCGTTATGTTTCTGCGATGACTTATAACCGTATGTGTTGATAAACACAAATTGTCGGCAATTTGCTTGTTTGTCATTCCTTTTATAACACATACAATTATTTCCTTTTCGCGTACGGTGAGCGATTCGTTGTTTATTGCAGATTCTGTCAGCGTTATCAAATTCATTATTTTTTCTTTAACCTGTCCGACTGAATCATATAAAGATATTATTTCATCGTAATTTTTCAAAACAGAATTGTCTATCAGCGAATTTTGCAGTGCAATGTATTTCATGTTATCGTTTGCCGATTCTTTTTTCATTTGCTGCAACGAAAAAAATCCCGACATTAACGGATTCATAATTAACAGGTCATATTTTTGTCTTCCAAGTAAATTTCGCAGTTGTTCCACATCTTCAATTTCCAATATTTCTGTATGACTGATATTTAATTGCTGCAAAATTGCAACAATGCCTGTTCTGACAATAACAGACGATTCGGCAATTATTATTTTAAGATGTAAATTCATAATTTTTTGCCCGATTTTTTAAATTCCAGTTCAACAATCGCAGGTACAAACAATCTGTCTTCTACAGCATTGTGCAAAGCCAAATCGTTTTCACAATTAAAAATATCAAAAAGCATATTATCTATTTCATTAGTACTTTCGGTTTCATAATATTTAATCATTATGTTTTTAAATTCGGTAAGTTTTGCTTCTATCTGATTGTGTTGCTTAATAAATATTCCAATATTGTATTTTATTTTTTTCCCGCCTTCGATAAGCGAGCGCACATAAGGAAAAACGGTTTTTTCTTCGTACGACATGTGTTTGCTCACTTCCGAAACATATTCGTCAAAATAATAAAGAACCGCCTTATTCAAATCTTTTAAATCCTGAGTAAGCGCGTTTTTCAACTTTTCTCTTATGTCGGGCAAGCGATAATTTACAAAATAATCATGCGAATTGTGCAGATACAAAATCAATGATGGTATAAACAAATCGTGATTGGCATTATCGGGATTTACATCATCGCAAAGCAGAAGATTTACTATTGCAAGAAAAGTTTGAGTATCAACATTGTTATCGTTACAAACTTCTCCTATGCTTTTGTCTTTAAATCCAAGTTTCATGCCAAACCTGCTAAGAACAAGCAAAGCCGGATAGTTTCGGCATATCAGATTACTCATGCTGTCCGATTCCTTATATTTTTCTATTTTTAATTTTGTCATAATATATTGATTTATAAACACAAATGGTTTGTGTATTTGCTTTATTTTTCACAGTTCAAAAACCAGTTAAGATGTGCAAATATACAAAAAACAACAATAGCAGTTATAAAATTTACAAAGTTTTAATTGATTTATAATCAGTATATCTTTATTAATGATTTAATTTGCCTGTTAATAATAAATTAGCAATGATGATTAATTAAAAAACTATTTATCACTGCTCATTGGCATTAAAAATTTCAATTTATAATGAATTTTATTAACAAAACAAGGCTGTCTTAAAATGGTATTTTACACGTTATTGCGAGGGCGAAGCCCGAAGCAATCCATTGATAATCAACATTTGGATTGCTTCGCCTAACGGCTCGCAATAACGAAACCGGAGTTTTAAAACAGCCTCTTTAAAATTGATTACTGATCTTTTTAAAAACGATTACCGATGAATTTTAAAACGATAACTATCGTTTGAGGAAGAGATAACTATCGTTTTGTCAAAAGACAGTTATCGTTT
>JAISOH010000099.1 GCA_031275825.1 Prevotellaceae bacterium
CATGAGTAAAGAAGAAAAAGCGCAGTTGAAACAGGTTGTTTTATCAAGTTCGGAAAAACAGGGCTTTTCGAGTGGTACGTGGACATGGGCGCTGGTATCGAATTACATTCGTAATGCATTTAATGTCAACTATAAGAAGACGCATATATACAATATATTACATTCAACAGGTTTGAGTTTTCAAAATGGTAAGGGCTTTTTTCCGAATACGAAGACCGTGAAGCGAGTGTTTCTGAAATAAAAAAAACTTCGGGAACGAAACGCCGGCAGTGTGGTGTTGTTTGAAGATGAGACTTCTCTGTCAAATACATCCACCGTTTTATATGCATGGTCGGAAAAAGGGAAACAGTCCAAAGTAATTCAAAGTCAACGCAAACGAGAGCGAAGAACCATTTTTGGAGCAGTCAATCCGCACATCGGCGAACTTATCGTTGATACGGCGTAGAGAGGCAACACGAAAACATTTTTCAGTTTTCCTGTTAAATGTGTACGTGCATTCGCCGGGAAAAAGGTGTATATGGCGCTTGACAATGTCCGTTTTCATCATACTAAACGATTAAAACCCATATTGGAACGTTACAGGGGGAGCATTGAACTGATATTTTTGCCGCCATATTCACCCGATATGAATCCGGTTGAGCGGGTATGACGGCAAATGCGAAAACAAGTTACCCACAACAGATGGGTAAAATCAATGCAGGAACGCCTTTTCGGACTTCCACCAATGGCACGAAAATATCTCCGTACAACAGAATTGTCTGTCTGTAATCTGATTGAAAATATTTATTAGATTTTATATAATAACCATACAAACTGTTTATTAACCGTGTTTTATTTTTCTGATTTTTATTTGTATGGCGTGGCTAAACAGTTTTTGTATTTATCTTTTTTGCCTGTTTGGAAAGTTCTCGTGCCTTGTTTCCTGTTACGCTGTCGAGCAGTTTCCAGAATTGTTCGCCGTGATTTTTTTCGACTGTATGGCATAATTCGTGCAAAATAACATAATCTATCAGTTCGTCTGATAGTCGCATTATATGCAAATTTAAGTTTATGTTGTTTTGATAGCTGCAACTTCCCAAATTTGTTAAATTGTTTTTTATCCGTACCTGTTTATATTTGAAATTGTATTTGTCAGCTAAATACTTGACGCGTTGAGGCAAATAACTTTTTGCTTCAAAAAATAAGACATCTAAAACGCATTGTCGAAAAATTTCTTGCAGTTTGGGCGAATTTATATCCGAATCTTTGGGATAGTAAATATTTAAAAAACCATCGTCGGTAATAACCCGCCGTACATGATTTTCATTGTGTTCAAGCAATTTTACCTTATGCGAATGTGTTGCAAATTCTGTTGTTTTATCAAAAAACGCAGGTTTTATTTTATCTATTTCTTCCTGTGCTTTTTTTATCCATGCTGATTTTTCAATGACAAATCTGTTTGCTTCATCGTAACTTACATAATATGGCAACGAAACGTTTACTTCGCTGTTTGATTTTATCAAAATGTTTATGCGCCGCAAGCCTTTTCGTTTATTGAATTTTATTGTTCCAAATTCGGGATGAGATATTATTTTCGATTTATCTTGTTCTGATCCAAGCATCGTAGCCTGCCGCTATACATTGTTCTTTTACTTTATTAACTTCGTTCAAATCATCGCTTTCGCATACAATGAGGATATTCCATTCTCCCATCAAACCGTCAGGTATTCTTACATCAAATCCTTTGCTTCTTATTTCGCTGGCATATCTTTCGGCGTTTTCTCTTGAAAGGTAACACCCTGCAATAGTTTGATATCTGCCTCTTGTTTTGCCTGCCGTATTTGTTGCTTTTGAATATGATGAGGCTTGACCGGCAGTAAGGGTTGATGATGTAGAATTGCCTGCTCTTGTTCTTACCCATGTATCCGGATAGCCGTTGGCAACAAAAGAATCTTTTATGCGTACAGCATCGTTAATATCGTTGCTTTCGTGCACAATAACAAGATTCCATTCTCCTGCCAAACGATCGGGTATTCTTGCATTGTAGCCTTTGTTTCTGAGTTCATCGGCAAAATTTTCGGCAATGCTTCTTTCCAGATAGCATCCTGCAATAACTTGATATTTACCGTTTGCAGTATTTGTTGAAGTTTGAGCCGTCTGTTTATTTTTTGTTATCTGTTTTGCTGTAACAGTATCTTTCTGTTGAACTTTTTTTGCTGTATCCGCAACAACGGTTGTTGTATCTTTACCGGCTTCAATTTTTTGTTTGCTGCCGAATAAAGAGTTTACCGTCTGCTTGAAATCTTTGCTGAAAAGGTATAATAAAAATAATACTGCAATTATTATCAGTACTATTGTTAAAATCCAATATCCTGCATGACTTGTTTTGGATTTTGTAGTTGTTTCTGTGTTTGCTGTATTTGCAGGCGGAATAAACGAGTTTGGAAAATTAAAATCATATTGAGTTGCCTGTTCGGTATTTTCAAAAACAGTTGTTTCGGCTACAGGAGGAAAGTATGGCGGAAATACCGGTTCTTCTTTATTTTCGGCAGGCATGTTTGTTATGCCGGTTTTGGAGTTCGTATTATTGTCCGTATCTTCAATAACAAAATCAATTATGCCTTGGTTATTTTTTGTAAAATAACCGAAATTTGGGATAGAAAAATTGTTTCCCTTATTTATGGCGTCCGATATTTCATGCACAAATTTTTCAACAATCTGTTTTGCCTCTTCTTCCGAAATATTTTCCTGTTCGCATAATAATTTTGTTAGCAAACCATCGTCATACTTCAAAAACGACGAAAAAATTATTCGATTTTTGACGTCTTCGGTTTCCTTAACTAAAAAAGCGCCTATTGCTGGTATTATCAATCTTCGATTTCCGAGTACTAAAGATTTGAGTTTCTGTATCATTGTTTTATTCTTTAAATTAATGGCATTGCAAATAATTTTACATCATTTGCTGTTATTTTTTTATTGCATAATATTATTAATCGTTCTATAACATTGCGAAATTCGCGAACGTTTCCTGTCCATGGAAGTTTTTTAAGTTCGGCAATTGCTTCATTGTCTATTTCAGGTTTAGGCGAATTTTGTTCGGAGCAAATCAAGTCTGTAAAATAATTTGCAAGCAGAGGAATATCTTCGGTGCGTTCGCTAAGTGGCGGCACGTTTATGATAATCACGCTTAATCGATGATAAAGGTCTTCTCTGAAATTTCCTTTTGCGATTTCTTCCGGCAGGTTTTTATTTGTAGCTGCAAATATTCGCACGTTAACATCTATGGATTTATCGCCGCCTACGCGCGAAATTTTATTTTCCTGCAATACCCGCAAAACTTTTGCCTGCGCCGACAAACTCATATCGCCTATTTCATCAAGAAAAATTGTTCCGCTTTCGGCTTGTTCAAATTTTCCCTTGTGCTGTTTTATTGCAGATGTAAACGAGCCTTTTTCATGTCCGAACAGTTCACTTTCAATAAGTTCGGATGGAATAGCCGCGCAATTTACTTCAACAAAAGGCGCCGATGCCCGCAAACTTTTATCGTGAAGCCAGCGGGCAACAAGTTCTTTTCCTGTTCCGTTTGAACCTGTAATTAATACTCTGGCTTCGGTTGGAGCTACTTTGTCAATCATTTCCTTTATTTTTTTAATTGCCGGCGATTCGCCTATAATATCGCTTGTTTTGAATATTTTTTTACGAAGTTTTTTTGTTTCTTTCAACAATGCGGTTTTGTCGGTTGCATTTCGTACGGCTATCAGTATGCGATTTAAATCCAACGGTTTTTCGAGAAAATCGTAAGCTCCTTTTTTTATACATTCAACGGCAGTTTCGATGTCTGCATGTCCCGAAATCATTACAAAAGGCAAATCTCCGTTGATTTCCTGCGATTTTTCCAGAACTTCAATTCCATCCATTCCTTCCATTTTAATATCGCAAAAAACCAAATCAAGATTAGCATTTTCTTTGATAACAGAAAGCGCCTGCTTGCCGTTTTCAGCCAGCAATACGCCATATCCCTCATATTCAAGTATTTCCATTAGCGCTCTGCAAATGCTCTTTTCATCATCTACTATCAAAATATTCATAATTGGACTGAAATTTAATGCGAAGTTATTTATTTTGTTTGTATTCTCAATTTTTTTTGATAAATTCTTTTACTTATTTTTGTACTTTGTAATAAATTTACGGTAATGAAAGGTAAAAAAATTATAGTTGCAATTGATGGATATTCGTCAACAGGAAAGAGTTCTTTTGCAAGGCAAATCGCTCAAAATCTAAGTTATATCTACGTTGACACGGGCGCTATGTACAGAGCTGTAACTCTTTATTGTATTGAAAATAACTTTATCGGTAATTGTGGATTAAATGTTGATAAAATTATTGGTAATTTAAAAAAAATTAATATCAAATTTGTTTTTAACGATAAAAATGGAAAAAGCGAAACTTTTTTAAATGGAAAAAATATTGAAAGTAAAATTCGCAATGTCGAAGTTTCAAATCATGTGAGCGCAGTAAGCGCAATTCCCGAAGTGCGGACACAAATGGTTGAATTACAACAGGAAATGGGAAAAAATAAAGGAATTGTAATGGATGGTCGAGATATAGGAACCGTTGTTTTTCCCGATGCCGAAATTAAAATTTTTATGACAGCCAAACCCGAAATCAGGGCAAGGAGACGTTATTTGGAATTACTGCAAAATGGAGAAAATGTTACATTACAGGAAATAGAAAAAAATATCCGCAAACGCGACTATATTGATACCCACCGAAATACAAGCCCGCTGAAAAAAGCCGATGATGCCATAATTCTTGATAACAGCGATATTTCAATTGATGAACAAATGCAGTGGTTCGAGAAAATCTTTCAATCCGTAATAAAAAAAGATGAAAATGACAGTTGAAATAGATGATAAATCAGGCTTTTGTTATGGCGTTGTTCGCGCTATAAAAAAAGCGGAAAACGAATTGCGTTCTCATAAAAAACTGTATTCGCTCGGCGAAATAGTTCACAACAGTATTGAAGTAAAACGTCTTGAAAAACTCGGATTGCATGGCATAAATCATAACCGTTTGCATGAAATAAAAAATGAAAAACTTTTGATTCGCGCTCACGGAGAACCGCCTTCTACTTACGATGTTGCAAAGCAAAATGAAATTTCAATTATTGACTGCACATGTCCTGTTGTCTTGAAATTGCAGGAACAGATAAAAAACAACTATGAAAAAATAAAACAAATAAACGGGCAAATAGTAATTTTCGGAAAAAAAAATCATGCCGAAGTAAACGGCTTGATTGGACAAACCGGCGGAAATGCAATTGTTGTAGAAACGGTAAAAGACCTTGAACTTATAGATTTTTCGCGTCCTGTGTCATTGTTTGCGCAAACTACAAAAAGTATGGAAGAGTTTAATACGGTTAACGAAATAATTAAAAAAAAGATGAGCGAAACAAACAAAAACGGCAATATCGTATTTGAGTCGCACAATACTGTTTGCAGCCAGGTATCAAGCCGTAAACCGCATTTGGAAACGTTTTCGGGAAATCATGATATTATAGTTTTTGTTAGCGGAAAACAGAGTTCAAACGGGAAAATTCTTTACAACGCATGTAAAAATGTGAATAAAAAAACATATATGGTTGAAGATGAAAATGATTTAAATTCTTTGTGGTTTACCGATGCAAAAAGCGCAGGAGTATGCGGCGCTACATCCACGCCGAAATGGCTGATGGAAAAAATTGCCGAGAAAATTTTGAAGTTAACTTCCGATAATCATTAAATTTGTAAAAAATATGTATGCCGATGTAATTTTGCCGCTTGTATTGCCCGAAGCTTTCACTTATTCTATTCCCGATGAACTGATTGAAGATATTGAGATTGGATGCGGCGTTGTGGTTTTTGTGAAAAACAAAATGTATTCGGCTATTGTACAAAAAATATACGAAGACACTCCAAAACCTTTTACTGTAAAACCGATAATTTCGTTAATCGACAGAAAACCGGCTGTCAACAGGCAGCAACTTGATTTGTGGAACTGGATTGCCGGATATTACATGTGTACTGTTGGCGAAGTTATGAATGCAGCATTGCCGGGCGGATTGAAATTGCAAAGCAAAACGTATTTTTCCGTTGTTGACTGCAATGTTGATGTAACCGAACACGAAGCCGAACTGTATTCAATAATTGAACAGAATAAAAAAATAACATTGCAGCAGTTAATAAAAAAATCAGGCAAAAAAACAATAATTCCGACTTTAAAAACCATGCTCGAAAAAGAAATAATCTGCGTTGACGAAAATATAAAAATTAAGTATAAACCACAATTTAAAACCTTTATAAAACTCAGTCAAACTATAAAAAATGAAGATGACCTTAATGCAAAAATAAATTCTTTAAAAAGAGCGAAATCACAGGAAAAACTTTTGTTTTATTATTTGTCGCTGTATGAAAAAATTGATTTTGCAAATCCTGTGAAAATACCGAAAACATCACTGCTTGCAGAATCAAAAACAAGTTTGCCCGTATTGAATGCATGCATTGAAAAACAGATTTTAGAAACAGAAAATGTAGAAACAAGCCGTATCGAAACAGAAAATGCAGGAACACGCGATTTGCATAAACTTACTGTTGCTCAACAAAATGCTTTTGATGAAATTAATAAAAATTTTGAAACTAAAAATACTGTTTTACTGTACGGAGTAACATCGTCGGGAAAAACGGAAATATATTTTAAATTGATAGAATCTCAATTACAGCAAGGCAGGCAGGTTCTTTTTATGTTGCCCGAAATTGCTCTAAGCCAGCAACTGCTTGTACGTTTAAAAAAAGTTTTTGGAAACAAAGTCGGCATATATCATTCCAAATACGGAGAAAACGAACGTGTGGAAGTTTACAATAACGTTTTGGGCATCAAAACATATCAACAGCAATATTCTGTTATAACGGGAGTTCGTTCGTCGCTGTTTTTGCCGTTTTCAAATTTAGGATTGATAATTGTTGACGAAGAACACGATGCGTCCTACAAACAGCGCGATACAGCCCCGCTTTATAATGCCCGCGATACGGCAATTATACTTGCGCAAATTCACGGAGCAAAAACTTTACTTGGAAGCGCAACTCCATCAATAGAAAGTTTTTATAATGCAAAATGCGGCAAATACGGTTTGGTAAAACTCAATGAACGCTTTGGAAAAGTACAGTTGCCCAAAGCCGAAACAGTAAATATTTTGCGCTCTCTTGCAAAAAAACAAATGAACGGACATTTCACAAAACAACTTCTTGATGTAATGTTTGCCGCATTAAAAAACAAAGAGCAAATTATACTGTTTCAAAACCGGCGCGGATTTGCTCCGTATTTGCAGTGTGAAAATTGCGGTGAAATTCCTCTTTGCCCGGCTTGCAATGTAAGTCTTGCATATCATAAAAACACAAATAATTTACGTTGCCATTACTGCGGATATTCAGTAAGTTTATATCAAAAATGTAAAAATTGCGGAAACGAAAAATTAAATAAAAAAGGATTCGGAACCGAAAAAGTCGAAGATGAAATAAAAATAATTTTTCCCGAATCGCAAACCGCAATATTTGACGCCGACTCGATGCAGACACGAAACGCTTATATTAATACTATAACGGCTTTTGAAAATCGAGAAATAGATATTTTAATAGGAACGCAAATGATTGGCAAAGGTTTGGATTTTGATAATGTGAGCGTTGTCGGAATATTAAATGCCGACAGCATGTTAAATTTTCCTGATTTCAGAGCGCACGAACGCGCTTTTCAACTTATGATGCAAGTCGGAGGACGGGCAGGTCGCCGCGAAAAAACAGGACGTGTAATAATTCAGACATATAATCCCGAAAATAAAACAATCCGCGATGTAATTGACAATAATTATGAAAATTTATTTGCGCGGCAAATTGCCGAACGTAAAAATTTTTGTTATCCGCCATTTTATCGGCTGATAAACATTATTGTCAAACACAAGAATATTAATATTCTAAACCAATCCGCACATAAAATTGCAGATTATATGAGAACTTTTTCAGACGAATATGTTCTTGGTCCCGAATATCCTGCCGTTAATAAAATCAAAAACGAATTTATAAGCGCCATACTTCTGAAAATAAAAAAAACAACTTCATTAATGCAAACAAAAAAAGTATTGCAACAATGTATTTTACATTTGCAAGCCGAACAGAAATTTAAACAGATTATAATACAAACAGATGTTGACCCTTGATAACTGTACAAATTTGTATTGCAATGAAATTTAAGATAAAAACAATATTTTGGTTTTGGCAAGAGGCTGTCTTAAAACTCCTGTTTCGTCATTGCTTCCTGTTTCGCTTGCGCTAGCAGTTCGCAATGACGTGTAAAATATCATTTTGAGACAGCCTCTATAGTAATCATTATAATATTACTCTGCATTATTTTTGTAAACGGAAATAATAATTGGATAAAAAAACAAAAAAGGGCTTGAAACTGCATAAACAATACCTTTTGTAAATAAAAGTTTTCAAAAGGTATCACAAAAAAAAACCGCCTTAAAAACAAGCGGTTAATTTCTGTAATTGTGCCCGAAACAGGGCTCGAACCTGCACAACCTTGCGGTCGCTAGTCCCTGAAACTAGTGCGTCTGCCAATTCCGCCATTCGGGCTATGACGGCGCAAAAATACAAAATAATTGTGAATAAAAAATTATTTGCGTTAATAAGGTTATTTTTGAATATTTATTTTGTACCTTTGACAGTTAAATTAAACATCAAGACATGAACTAATTGAAAAAGAACATAAACATATTTGCATTCATATACGGTTTTATAAAACGTTCAATAAAATTTGTTACCCGCGATATATGGTATCTGACAAAAGAAAAGCCAAGTCGGAGCGACTCCTTTCTCACACGGCAATTAAAAATAATAATAATTGCAGTACGCTCGTTTGTTGAAGATAAAATTACCGTACGCGCTTCGGCACTGACATATTATACGCTAATGTCGCTGATTCCTGTTGCCGCGCTGATTTTTGCCATGGCAAAAGGTTTTAACTATGAAAATGAACTTAGAACCTTTTTGTTTGAAAATTTTTCGGAACAGCAGGATATTGTACACTGGATACTTGATTTTGTTGATTCTACCTTGAAAAATACAAAAAACGGACTTATTGCAGGCATAGGAATTATAATGCTTTTGTGGGCTTGCCTTAAATTACTGATTCATATCGAAGAATCGTTCAATCATGTGTGGAACGTGAAAAATCCGCGTTCGTGGAAAAACCGTATTACTAATTATTTGGCTGTATTTATTATTGCGCCTGTGTTTTTGATGGTATCAATAAGCGTTTCGCTTGCAGTAAATCATGACCTAAGCGGAATAGCATCGTCGCTGTCGTTTCTCGACAGTTTAAGTCCTGTATTGAATATTTTGTACGAATGTATTCCCTATGTTTCAGTATGGATTTTGTTTGCGCTGATTTATAAATTCATGCCAAACACAAGAGTTAAATTTTCGCACGCTCTGCTTGCCGGCTTCATTTCAGGTTCGCTGTTTCAGATAACACAGGATTTATATGTTTACTCGCAGGTTTCGATTACAAAATTCAGCGCAATTTACGGAACTTTTGCCGCCATACCATTGTTTTTGATGTGGGCGCAACTTAGCTGGCTTATTGTGCTGCTTGGCGCCGAGCTGTCTTTTGCTTATCAAAACATCAATAATTATGAAAGCGAAAAAGAATCGGAACATACAAGTTTTTACCAGCGTAAAATCTTTGCGTTGCTTATTACGCGCATGATTGCCGTTAATTTCAAAAACCAAAACGAGCCGCTGGAAATATCCGATATTTCCGAAAAACTTGCATTGCCTACGCGTATTGTTCGTACAATCGTAAATAATTTGGTTGAATCGGGAATACTTTCCGAAGTTGTTTCCAAAACCGACAAAGAATACGGCTACCAACCCGCATTTGATATAGGCAAGATGACTGTAGCAACGGTTTTTTCGCATTTGGAAAAATTAAATAACAGCGACTTTGCTTCGGATAACGACGGCTATAAAGACATTTCAAAATTAATAAATAAAATATGGGTTGATTTTGAAAATTCTCCCGAAAACAAACTCATTGCAGACCTCTGAATTTTATAAATGAACTCTGTGCATGTACAGAGGCAGGAAAACAGTTTGCAGAAAAGAAATTTTTAAATGAATATCGTATTCACTACCCGCAAGACCCGAACAGTGAAGAGTGAAAAGAGAAGAATTTAAAGATTAATAAGACTTTCAGCCTTGAAACAACAGCACAAAGAACGCCCTGCTCAAAAAAAAGACAGCCTCTTTAAAATTGATTACTGATCTTTTTAAAAACGATTACCGATGAATTTTAAAACGATAACTATCGTTTGAGGAAGAGATAACTATCGTTTTGTCAAAAGACAGTTATCGTTT
>JAISOH010000046.1 GCA_031275825.1 Prevotellaceae bacterium
TACCATTCTTAATCAAATCATTACTGTGGCAATGCGGACATTGAATTTCTATTGTATGAATCATTACTTACTATTTTTTGCAAAGATACAAAATAATCCTGATAATTTAAGACACTATCAGTTTCAATTTGTAATACAATATTAAAAAACTATAATTTTTTAAATTTTATTCAAAAATATTTGTTTGTGTGAAAAAATATTTTATTAAATTTGCAGCAGAATAAATAAACGTAAAATTATAATACTTATAAAACATATGCAAAATACAATGAAAAAAATATATATAATATTTTGTATTTTTACAATATACAATAACCATTCAAAAGGAATATGTAATGAAACAATTGGGGATACAGTGAATTACATATTACAAAATATATCTCATAGCAATAAAATATACAATCTCGAGTACGAATGGACATATTCGTATGAATTTATTCCAAATAAAAACAAACCTGCAGATTCCGGAATTACTTCTGACGATATAAATCAAATTAACAGTGTAAAATTTAATGTTGTAAAACGAAACAATAAAGAAGCGGAAACAGATACTTTATTTATTAAATACAGTTATCCTCCACAAGGGCAACAATCACGCTCTTTAATAATTGAAAATGATAAGGAAGTATGGATACATCCTCCAAGAGATTTCTTTTTTCGTATATTAGAACTAAATCCATTCCCTTATATAAAAAAACCATATATTACAGGTTCAAAGTGGACATGGAGTCTAACCATAGGATCTTATTGGGGAGATGCAAGATGGAAAGAATGGGATAATCAAATTATAAATCAAATGAATTATGAAATAACAGGTGATACAATTCTGCAAACAAATATTGGAAAATTAAAGTGTTTTGTCATAAAATCTTCAGCAGCAAGTGAAATAGGGACAACATATTTAACCGCATTTTTCAATGAAACGTATGGATTTGTAGAACTGGATTATACAAATATTGATAATTCAAAGATAATATTAAAAATTAAAAAACATAATAAAGCAATGCCTGAAGCTGTAAGATGGCAAATAAAATTTAATAATAATGAATAGAAAATTAGAACGATTAAGTCCAAATCTTCTGAACAGTCAATTGTCGAAAGATCAACAATCAGAAATCACAGGAGCTCAACAAGCTGAATGTCTAACGTGCACTGAACGTATGACATATGTAGGTTATCCTAATGGTGATTATCAAAGATGCTGGGATGGTTGTAGATCTGGTTGTGAAGATATGGTGATTTGGTAAGCATTACGAACAAGAAGAGGAGGCTGTGCAAAAAGTTATTTTCTAATATCTCTATGGCATAGCCTCTTATTTTAATAGTTATAAATTTTAAATAATAAATTACAACTGGTTGTATATAAGTTGCTATTTTATTATCTCTTTACAATTTAGAAGCTAATTTGCTTGGCGTAAACGCAAAAAATTAAATTATTATGATATTAATTTTATCTGACGAATTCGATCAATCAACAAACGATGTGATAGACTGGCTACTTTACTTTAAGAAGCCTTTTATTAGAATAAATGATACAGATATTTGTGAGATTATAAAAATACAATTTGAGGAAAATAAAACTAAAATTGTAATAAAAGTCAAAAATAGAAAAATCGATTTTGACGATGTATCTACTTATTGGTATCGAAGAGGATATTTTAACATCAAAATTCCTGTTATTAAAAAGGAAGATATACCATTACTTTATGATGAGGTCAATAATTCTCTAAAAAAAGAACTATATATTATTGTTAATTTTTTGCATGTATATTTACAAGATAAATATGGATTAGGTAGTTTTTTAGATAATCGTATAAATAAATTACAAACTCTTATTTTAGCAAGAGAGTGTGGATTAACTATACCGGACACAATTATATCATCTCAAAAAAATATTATTAAACAATTTCAAAAAGATAAGATAAGTATTATTACAAAAGCAATTTCGGAAACAATAATGTTTATGGTTCAAAATGTGGGAACAATACTGTCCTATACAAATGTTGTGGAAAAACATGAAATAGATGACTATAACACATTAATATTTCCATCTCTTTTCCAGAGCAAGATAGACAAAAAATATGAACTGCGAATATTTTACTTAGATGGTGATTTTTATGCAATGGCAATTTTTTCTCAGACAAATGATAAAACTAAAATTGATTTCAGAAACTATGATAATATAAAACCAAACAGATGTATTCCATATAAAATTCCTACAAAAATAAAAAATAAATTATATAATTTTATGAAAGAGACAGGTTTTAAAACCGGATCTATTGACATGATAGTTAATAATAGAAATGAATATATTTTTCTTGAAGTTAATCCGATAGGGCAATATGGTATGACATCTATTCCTTGTAATTATTATCTTGATAAAAAAATAGCAAAATATTTATGCCAGATAAAAACAACCAAATAGAGAAAAATAAAAAAATACTTATAATAAACAAAAAAAAATTGCCTGTTTTTTATAGATACTCTATATGTAAGTATCATAGTACTAATAATATTCTCAAACTTAATGATAGTACGCTGCATAATACAAAGTATTATATTGCGTGCCAATTTTACAAACATATTGCAAATATAGAATATAATAAATAATTAAATGGCAAAAAATGTATTCAAGTTATTTTCAGATTGTATTCCTGTTAAAGGGTTCATGCAAAGCATAATATATGATTTAGGCCGCAATAAATATACTATAATTCCGAATGATCTACATGAAATACTAACTAAGTTTGATGGACAAACACTTTCAAGTATAAAAGATTATTATACTGGTAATGATCTTGTAATAAATGAATATTTTAATTTTTTATATGAGCAAGAATATATATTTTGGTGTAATAAAAAAGACATTGTTAATTTTCCACTATTGGTTTTTGAGTGGGATTATCCCGGATATATTTCAAATGCAATTATCATTCTCTATAATAATTCTAATTTTAATTTTAAGACAATTATATCTGAATTATCTTATTTAGGCTGTAGAAATATTATTATACACATTAAGGATAATATAGAAATGGATTATGTGAACGTAATGTTAGAAATATTTAAAAAATATCCTTATAAACATATAGATATATTCATTCCTTATTCCAGTGCCTCAAATGATATTAGTATATTAGAGAATATATGTCTATATAACACTACAATAAATACAATTATTATTTATAATACACCGTTTGAAAAAAAAATACAGTCGGATAAATTATCCTGGAATATCATATTCACTAAAACGAAAAAAATAGATTATAATTTTATATCTAAAAATAAATTTTCAACAAATATAAATACATTTAGTGAAGCTCAAAACTATAATCTTTTTTTCAATCGAAAACTTATTATATCAAGTTTAGGATATATCCTAAATTCTATTAATACAGATGATAATAAATATAATATATATAACAAAACATTGAAAGATATTATAAAAGAAGATGGAATTAGAAATAAATGGAATATCAATAAAGACAGATTATTAATATGCAAAGATTGTGAATTTAGATATATGTGTATAGATAGTCGAGATCCTATTGAAATTGGTAATAATCAATGGAAATTTAATACAGAATGTAATTATAACCCATATATCGCCAAATGGAAAGACGAATGTGGTTATATTACTGTTGAAGAATGGCTAAAAAACAATAAATAAGTATGTCTCTCTTCCCTGCATATCAACAATTAGACTCGATGGATTGCGGAGCAACCTGCCTGCGAATGGTTTGCAAATATTACGGCAAAACATTTGCCGCCGCTACTCTGCGCGAGCGTTGTCATACCACGCGCGAGGGTGTTTCTATGCTGGGAATAAGCGATGCCGCTGAAAGCGTTGGTTTTCGCACTGCCGGAGTAAAAATCACCTTCGAGCAACTTTGCAATGAAGCTCCTTTGCCCTGCATTGTACACTGGAACCAGAAACATTTTGTAGTCGTTTACAAAATCAAAAAATCGAAAAACGATAATAACACAATAATTTATGTTGCCGACCCTGCCGCAGGACTTTTGGAATATCGCAAAGAGCAATTTTTAAAATGCTGGCTCTCGACATTAGACGAAAAATCGCAAAAATGCGGCACAGCGCTTTTGCTTGAACCTGCTCCTCAATTTTACGTAGAAGAAGGCGAAGACGATAAAAAAGGCTTGCGGTTTGCATATCTTGTCAAATATCTTAAACCTTACAAACGTTATCTTATTCAACTTGCTTTGGGAATGTTAACGGGAAGTATTTTAAGTCTGATACTGCCTTTTCTCACTCAGGCTGTTGTAGATACGGGAATAGGCACAAACAATCTGAATTTTATAATCGTGATGCTCATTGCGCAGGTTATGCTCACCATAGGACAAATGGCAAACAGCCTTATTCGCAGCTGGCTTATGCTTCACATGACTACTCGCATAAGTATAACTCTTATTTCCGATTTTTTGAGCAAACTGATGCGTCTTCCAATCTCGTTTTTCGACAGTAAAATGACAGGCGATATTATGCAGCGCATAGGCGATTATAACCGCATACAGACTTTTCTCACAAGCTCGCTGCTCAGTATCGTTATGGCTTTGGTAACTTTTGTGATTTACGGTTGCGTAATGGCGGGATACGATTTGGGAATACTCGGTATCTTTTTGATGGGCAGCATTTTATATATAGGATGGATATTGATATTTATGAAACGCCGCCGCAAACTTGATTACATGAGGTTTCAGGAAGCGGCTGCAAATCAAAGCAATATAATACAGTTGATTTCGGGAATGCAGGATGTAAAACTCAATAACTGCGAAAAACAAAAACGCTGGGAATGGGAACGTATTCAGGCAAAATTGTATAAAATAAGCGTCAAAGGCTTGTCGTTGCAACAAACGCAAACGGTGGGCGGCTTATTTATCGACCAGACAAAAAACGTTTTTATTTCGTTTCTTGCGGCAAGCGCAGTTATCAACGGCAGCATGACTTTGGGAATGATGACCGCTTTGCAGTACATAATAGGACAGTTGAACGCTCCGCTGTCGCAATTCATATCGTTTGTGCAGGCAACGCAGGATGCAAAAATAAGCCTCGAAAGGTTGAACGAAATACACAGCAAAGATGACGAAGAACCCGCCAGCGCCGAAAAAATACGAATAATTCCCGAAAATGCAGATATTCAGTTGCGAAATCTTGTTTTTCAATATGACGGACCACATTCCGAAAAAGTTTTGAATAACATAAACCTCATAATACCTGCAAATAAGGTAACGGCAATTGCAGGTACAAGCGGTAGCGGAAAAACAACTCTGCTGAAACTGATTTTGGGATTTTACAAACCTGTTGAAGGCGAAATTTTGCTTGGCGGCAAAAGGCTTGAAAAATACAGCGACAGTTTTTGGCGAAGTCAGTGCGGAGTTGTTATGCAGGAGGGTTACATATTTTCCGATACCATAGCAAACAATATCGGCATATCTGACGAAATTCCCGACATGCAGCGCGTACAAAAATCGGTTGAAATTGCCAATATAGCCGAATTTATCGACAGTCTGCCTTTGGGTTACAACACAAAAATAGGCATGGATGGACACGGATTAAGCACAGGGCAGAAGCAGCGTTTACTTATTGCCCGCGCCGCCTATAAAAATGCAAAATATCTGATTTTTGACGAAGCTACAAACTCGCTCGATGCCAACAATGAAAAATTTATTATGGAAAAACTCAAATATCTGTTCGAGGGCAAAACCGCAATTATTGTTGCACACCGTTTGAGTACCGTTAAAAATGCGGATAATATTGTAGTTTTGGATAAGGGAAAAATTGTAGAAGAAGGCGCTCATAATGAATTGATAGCAAAAAAAGGAAATTACTATAATCTTGTAAAAAACCAATTGGAACTGGGCAATTAACGAAACGTTTTATGCCTTACAAACCTTTGGAATTTTATAAAACCCAATAAATATTTTCAATTACAGATATTTAGAGACTGTTTAAATTTAATAAAAAATAATATAATTAGTTAAATTTCAGTTGGTTGATTGATATTTATTTTGTATCTTTGTGATTATTAATCACATAACTCACAAAGCAATGGGCAAAACAAATTATTCAACCAACCTGACTGAAAAACAGTACGAAGTTATTAAAAACTTTTTGGAAATAAAAATCGGAAGACGAAAACATTCGTTGAAAGAAATTATTAATGCCATGTTTTACCCGGTAAAAACAGGCTGCCAATGGCGGCTTTTACCCAATGATTTTCCAAAATGGCAGTCAGTATATTATTATTAAAAATGACGGTACGTTGGAATAAATAAACGAAATATTGCGCAGTAAATTACAGAAGCGTCAAGGAAAATTAAAGTCTCCGAGCGCAGGAATATTAAGTTGAGGCTAATTATCAATTAATAGGGTCTGTCGTTTTTACCTTCGTAATAGTTTATAAAGGCTTTGTTTACAACTTTATTTCCGCCGGGTGTAGGATAGTTGCCTGTAAAATACCAGTCGCCTGCGTGTTCGGGGCAGGCGACGTGCAAATTTTCAACCGATTGAAACACAAGCTGCACTTCGGCTCTGGAATTTTCTGGCTTCAACATTTGCGCAATTTTAACGGAAATCTGTTCATCGTTGAATGGTGAATAAATATCTTTAACATGGTTTATTATTTCTTCTTTGTTCATGTTTTCCTGTGATTTGCAACGTTTATAAACATCTTCTATTACATATTCCATATTATTTTCTTTGAGTAATTCAATAGCAGCAAGGAAAGCGCAAAATTCGTTCATTCGCGACATGTCTATGCCGTAGCAATCGGGATAACGAATTTGCGGACAGGAACTGACAACTACAATTTTGCGCGGTTCAAGTCTGTCGAGAATACTGATTATACTGCGTTTCAATGTTGTGCCGCGCACAATAGAATCGTCGATAATAACAAGATTATCCTGATTGCGGCGAATTACGCCGTAGGTAACGTCGTAAATATGTTCAACAAGGTTTGTACGCGTTTCGCTTTCGGTGATGAATGTTCGCAGTTTGGCGTCTTTCACGGCGATTTTTTCGTATCGCGGGCGGCGGGTTATTATATTCCAAAGTTCGTCGTAATTGAGCAGTTTGTGTGATTCTATGATTTGACGCTGTTTGTCGCGCAGCATAAAATCTTCTATACCTTTCAACATTCCGAAAAATGCTGTTTCGGCGGTGTTTGGGATAAATGAAAAAACTGTGTTGTCCAAATCACAGTCAATAGCTTTTAATATAGAACCGGTAAGCAGTTCGCCAAGTTTTTTACGTTCACGGTAAATATCCTTATCTGTTCCACGCGAAAAGTAAATGCGTTCGAATGAGCATGATTTTTTTTCGCCTGCGGCTATAATCTGTTCTGTTTTGAAATTTCCGTCTTTGTTTATAATTAATGCCGCTCCGGGCGGTATTTCGCTTATTCCGTTTGTACGGACGTCAAGCGCTGTTTGCAATACGGGACGCTCGGAGGCAACGGCTATAATTTCATCGTTTGCATAATAAAATACAGGACGAATTCCGTTAGGGTCGCGAATTACAAAAGCATCTCCGTTTCCTATCATTCCTGCTATTGCATATCCTCCGTCGAATTTTTTTGTTGCATGTTTCAAAATATTTACAACATCAATTTCGGCGGCTGTTTGTTTTGAGATTTCTATTTTCGATAATCCCTGCCGTTTATATTTTTCGTAAAGGCTGTTGTTTTCTTCATCAAGATAATATCCTATTTCTTCAAGTATGGTAACAGCGTCGCTAATCTCGCGCGGCTGTTGTCCTATATTCAGGAGTTGATTATAAATTTCGCCGGTGTTTGTAAAATTAAAATTTCCTGCAACGACCAGATTTCGCGAAAGCCAGTTGCTTGAACGCATCACCGGATGAACATGCTCGATTGAATTACCGCCAAAAGTTCCGTAACGCAAATGTCCGAGATACAGTTCGGCGGCAAATGGTAAGTTTTCTTTTGCCCATACGGGATTTTCTTCATGTTTGGAATTTGTTTTTATTGAATTTGTTATAAAATCAAACACATCGTTCAATGATGATTTGTTATTTGAACGGGAACGGTGAATATAACTTTTTCCGGGTTGGGGATTGAGTTTCAAACTTGCAACACCAGCTCCATCCTGCCCGCGATTGTGCTGTTTTTCCATTAACAGGTATAATCGCTGGATGCCGTAAGTCCATGTTCCGTATTTTCGGTGATAGTAGTCAAGCGGTTTGCGTAAACGTATTAAGGCAATGCCGCATTCGTGTTTTATTTTATCGCTCATAAAGACGGAAGATTTATTTTTATTTCATTCGACAGCCATGATTTCGGATATGCCGCATTTATTTTACGTTTAAATTTTTCGGCTTGTTCCTTTGTCCTGAAATCGCCGGCATATACGTAAAAATAAGGATTTTTGTATTCTATATATACCGGAATATCAGGATAGGCGTATTTGAAAGTCAGTTTTGTTTGCAATGCCGTTGCGCGGGAATTTTGACGGTTGTCGCGAAATATGCATATTCGGTAGCCTGTTATTTTTTGTGTCTTAAAATTTTCAATACTGTGCCGCAACAGCACTTCGCCAATATCTTCGCTTTGATTTATTTTTATTTTGCCTTGCGGCGAATTTTCCAGTTGCTCGGTTATGCTTACAAATGTCGAATCCAGTATTACAAATATCGAATCGGCTTCCGATGTTTGCGATTTTGCTGAAAACGCTGCAAGTATTCCGAATAATGCCGGTATTAATAATTTATTTCTCATATAAATGAACTGTTTATTTTATTTGTTTTCAAACGATTTTATTAATGTTTCAAAATCAATATTCTTAAATTTTATTTTTTTACTGAACATTCCCGTTCCCGCTTTTACATATCCGTTTAATGTATAATTTTCGTTTGGCGTATTTTTAAAGTTAAAACCTGAAAACATCATGCTCACATGGTCAACAATTTTCCCGTTAAGTACAATAACATACCTTTTCTTTGTATTATTTTCGATTTCAATTTTCTCCGGCATGTTTAATTTTGCAAAGTTATATCCGTTTTTGAGAACATCTATGTTTATTTTTTTCAGTACAAGTTTTTTTGTTGTCGGATTATCAATTTCAACAGGTATGTTGAGTTTGAAATTCGAGCCTTTTACCGAATTTATTTTCACATTGATGCCGTCTATGTTTATCTGCACATTGTCAAAATCGGCGCATCCTGCAAATATCAATGTTGCAAGAGTTAATATCGTATATTTTATGATTTGCATCTTCAAATTTTGTGCAAATATATAAAAATAAAGAATAAAAAACACTGGATAGCCGTTTAAATCTTCGGTATTATTTTTATTGAGATGAAATTTCTGTCGGAATTATGCTGTTTGTCCACGAATTACGCAAATCGGTCGTTCCTTACGGATAAAATCGGCAAAAGGCAAGACATTAACATTTACGGTCTCTTTATATATTTCTGTTAATTTGTCTTGACGCAAAAGAAAGCAAGCCATCCTGTGTTTGCGGAAAAATAATTTCAGAGTCATTTTCAAATATCAGTATTCATGGATATTCTGCTTTTTATGATTTTCAATCGGATTTTTTCCTGTAAATTTTGCAGGAAATTTTTATTTATCTGTGCGTAATTGAAGATTTCATGTATCTTTGCCTTATTTTTATGAAAAATAATTTTAAATTGTTATTATCGTTTTATGGAAATTACAGCAAAATACAATCCCGCCGAAGTTGAAGACAGACTTTACGCTTATTGGATGGAAAACGGATTTTTCAATTCCTGTCCCGATGAACGCGAACCTTATACAATAGTAATACCGCCTCCAAATGTTACCGGTATTTTACACATGGGACACATGCTCAACAATACAATACAGGATGTTCTGGTACGCCGCGCTCGAATGCTCGGAAAAAACGCTTGTTGGGTTCCGGGAATAGACCATGCTTCGATTGCTACCGAAGCCAAAGTTGTTGCAAAACTTCGCGAACAGGGAATAAATAAAGACCATCTTACCCGCGGCGAATTTTTGAAATATGCGTGGGATTGGAAAGAAAAACACGGAGGAATAATTCTTGAACAGTTGAAAAAACTCGGCGCTTCGTGCGACTGGCGGCGTACACGATTTACTATGGATGAAAAACTTTCGGAAGCCGTTATCGACACATTTATTTATTTTTACGGCAAAGGCTTGATATATCGCGGAGTGCGAATGGTAAATTGGGATCCTGTGAGTAAAACCGCAGTTTCGGATGAAGAAGTTATTCACAAAGATATAAATTCAAAACTTTATTATCTTTCATATCCTGTGGTTGGCGAAAACACAAGCCTTACAATAGCAACCACACGTCCGGAAACAATCATGGCGGATGTTGCAATTTGCATAAATCCCAACGATGAACGTTACAGTGGAATGAAAGGCAAAAAAGCGCTTATTCCGTTGATAAATAAAGAAATTCCTGTGATTTTTGACGAATATGTCAGCATGGATTTCGGAACAGGCTGCCTCAAGGTTACTCCCGCTCATGATGTAAACGATTATACGCTTGGAATAAAATATAATTTGCCTGTTATTGACATTATCGATAATGATGGACGATTAAATGAAAAAGCGCAGATTCTTGTCGGCGAAGACCGTTTTGAAGCTCGTGAAAAAATTGCAGAAATGCTTGATGATGCCGGATTTCTTGTTAAAATAGAAGATTATAAAAGTTCGGTAGGATTTTCGGAACGCACCGATGCAGTAATCGAACCCAAACTTTCGATGCAATGGTTTTTGAAGATGGAAGAAATATCAAAACCCGCTCTTGATTATGTGCTTAACGGCGATATAAAACTTATTCCCGACAAATTTAAAAATACATATAAATATTGGATGGAAAATGTTCGCGACTGGTGTATTTCGCGTCAGCTTTGGTGGGGACAGCGTATTCCCGCATGGTATTTGCCGGATGGAAATTTTGTTGTAGCCAAAACTGTTGACGAAGCATTTATGCTTGCTCAAAAAATACAAAAAAATGTGAAAATTGACCAATTGCGTCAAGACGAAGATGTTGTCGATACATGGTTTTCATCGTGGCTTTGGCCTGTTTCGGTTTTCGACCCATCTGCGTGCGGACATCCCGAAATCAAAGGCAATGCCGATTTGAATTATTATTATCCGACCAACGACTTGGTAACGGCTCCCGAAATTTTATTTTTCTGGGTAGCGCGTATGATTATTGCAGGACATGAGTTTCGCGGCAAAGTTCCGTTTTCAAACGTCTATCTGACAGGTATAGTACGCGATAAACAAGGAAGAAAAATGAGCAAATCGCTTGGAAATTCTCCCGACCCTTTGAAATTAATCGAACAATACGGCGCTGACGGAGTTCGTACAGGAATGTTGCTTTGCTCGTCGGCAGGCAACGATATTTTGTACGACAATTCGCAAGTAGAACAGGGACGTAATTTTTGCAATAAAATATGGAATGCATTTCGATTGGTAAAAAGTTGGAATGTAGAACAGATTCCTCAACCCGATTATGCAGCAAAAGCAATAGAATGGTTTGATTCGCAATTTAACAGAACTCTTAAAGAAATTTACGATAATTTCGACAAATACAGAATTTCGGAAGCATTGATGGATGCCTACAAACTGTTTTGGTATGATTTTTGCTCATATTATCTCGAAATAATAAAACCTGCTTACGGCTTTCCTGTTGATGAATCAACATATACCGAAACATTGAAAATTTTTGAAAATCTTTTGAAAATTCTTCATCCATTTATGCCGTTTATTACCGAAGAAATATGGTTAATTCTGAATAACGATGAAAAAGAACATAAAACCATAATGCTGGCTATTCAACCAAAACCTTGCGATTTTGATACCAAAACAGTTGATATATTTGAGCAGGTAAAAGACATTATTATAAATGTAAGAGCGTTGCGGCAAAATAAAAATATTTCACCCAGACAAAGCCTTGATTTGTTTGTAAAAGGCGATTTTGATTTGTCGTTTGCAAGTATTTTGAAAAAACTGGCAAATCTTTCAAAAGTCGAAAAGACAGAAACCGCCATCCGGAATGCGTCATCATTTCTTGTAAATACAAACGAATATTATATACCTCTCGGAAATAAAATAAATATCAGTGAAGAATTGGAAAAACTGGAAAAAGAACTCGAATATGCCAAAGGATTTTTATCGGCTGTAAATAAAAAGTTAAGTAATGAAAAATTTGTAAACAGCGCCCCTGCAAATATAGTTGAATCAGAACATAAAAAACAGTCGGATGCTGAATTAAAAATAAAAATTTTAGAAGAAAATATCATTCGTTTACAGGCAAATAATGTATAAACAATTCAAAAAGTTTGATTTTAAATTTGTAATAACAAAAAATATAACTACCTTTGCAGCCTCATTTTTAAAATGAGGGTATTGATTCAGTAGCTCAGCAGGTAGAGCACATCCCTTTTAAGGATGGGGTCCTGGGTTCGAATCCCAGCTGGATCACTTTATTATAAAATCAAACAAAACTAATTAAAATCAAATAAATCTATTTCATTGTTTTTCAGTTGTTTTATGGATTTTTACTTTTAATGAATTTCGATTGATTTTAATTAATTTTAATTTTGTTCGGAAAATGTTCGGAATTTTTTTAACTTTGCATCAAAAAAAATGGCAACAGTAACCGCTTTTATCAAAACAAAAAAAACGATAAAAGTAAGATTTGAAATTTCACAAGACAGAGGAAAACAAAAACTTTATTATACCTCTGAAATTGAAATTAAGACAAA
>JAISOH010000051.1 GCA_031275825.1 Prevotellaceae bacterium
TCGCCTTTATCAAAATTATACTCAATAAAATAATTGCTACATGAAATTTAAACAGTTTCTGAAGATATCTGTTAAACTTTATGTCAAAATGTTGAATTTAAATAACGACTATTTATCCCAAATATTGTACGTAGAAAAAATTTAATTAAATTTGTATCCTGTATTAAAAATTCACAAAAATGACAGACTTATATAGATCATTGATAACAACGTTGTTGTTTGTTCTTGTGCAGGCATATTCATTTGCACAGGTAACTGCAATTGGAGCAGATTATTCAAAACCAACTTCTTTTCTGCGAGGTAAACCCGACATGATTCATGTGTTTTTTTCGCCTTTAACGGGAAATCTGGAAGCCAGACATCCTTCAAATGAAAATTCCGATTTTATATGGGAAAAATTGGATGTGCAAAATCAAACATTTTTGCAGGTTCATAATGAAAGCGGCGTTTCTACAAGTTCGTTCGGCAACCTGTCGGATGGAGGTTATCGTGTTGTGGTTGATTCGGCAGGAACAGGCAGTTCAACAGACACATTTGCCGTTTGGGTTATAATAGATACATTCGGTCTTACAGGCGAAATCGTATATTCTTCAACCTGCAACTGGCTTGATTTGGATGCAACGGTTCGTCCCGGAGCCAACGTCCCTTATCGAATTTATCAATTTGAAAATGCATCGGGAACGCTTTACGATTCCATAATTTATAACAGACTTACAACAGACTGGACAACTTCTGTTGATATTTACGATGGTTTACCCAATATTGATGATTCATGGAAAAAGTGGAACAAAACGACAGTAAGCGAACCCGCTCCTCTGGTTGATGCGGTTTATTCGGTTACAATAAAAGATGTGTTTGGGAAAACCGTAACCGCATCAACGCCACAGATTCCTGCAATTGCAGTATATCCTGCATTTACGGTAGAAGCCAAAGATGAAACAGGCAACTGGACAGGCACATCTGTCTATGGCGATGAAAATAACAGCGCTTTGTATCGAGTACGTTTCAGGCACGACAACTCGCGGCACGCAAACAAATATACATGGAAAGGCTATGGGAACAGTTATTTGGAACAAACCCAGAACTTGCTTATATGGTCGCAAACCACAACAGATTTAAATGAATCCGTTTATCCTTCCGTTCCGCATCATACGGGAAATCTGGATGGTTATCCTACGGGAAAATATAAATTTCAACTGGTAGTAGAAAATACTTCAACAGGCTGCAAGGATTCAACACTTTTTGGATATGTAAATGTTGCAAATTCAAATTTACCCTATAAATCAATACCTAATGCATTCACTCCAAACGGAGACGGTCAAAACGATATTTTTAAATTTATTAAAGGTCAGGAACCCAAATCAATGCGAACAATAAAAATACAGATTTTTGACAGAGCCGGTCATAAGGTTTATTCATACAGCGGTTCTTACGAACAGTGGCAAGGATGGAACGGAAAATTAAACAACGACGGCGCCGAATGTACATCGGGAGTTTATTATTACGTTGTAAGCGGAACGGGCTGGGACGACATGTCGTATGACGGCAAAGAATTTCGCAGTTTTCTACATTTATTCAGAGATTGATATTTAAAATTATGCTGATTGATTTTCCCGAAATTAAAATTTTATGAATAAATGAACTTTTTATACAACCTCTCAATACATACTTACGGAAGATTGATTGCAACAGCATCACACTTTAGCGAGAAAGCCAAAAAGCGCCATCACGGAAGTCATAATACATGGAAAATTATTGAAGAAAAAACAAACAAAAAATTATCTTATACATGGTTTCACGTATCATCGCTCGGCGAATTTGAACAGGGGCGTCCGGTGATGGAAAAATTAAAAAAGGAAAATCCTGAAATAAAAATTCTGCTCACTTTTTTTTCGCCGTCAGGTTATGAAGTTCGTAAAAATTATTCAAATGCGGATATAGTTTGTTACATGCCGACAGATACAGCCAAAAATGCAAAAAAATTTCTTTCACTTGTCAATATCGAAAAAGCAATATTTGTAAAATATGAATTTTGGGGAAATTTTTTGAATGAACTCAAAAAACGCAATATTCCCACCTATCTGATTTCCGCTGTTTTCAGAAAAGAACAGGCATTTTTTAAAATTTACGGTGGATTTTACCGTAACATGCTGAAATGTTTTAATCATCTTTTTGTGCAGGATAATAATTCGTATAAATTGCTTAAAAGCATAGATATTTATAAAGTTACAGTTGCCGGCGATACACGTTTCGACAGAGTGAATTATATTGCTCAACAATCAAAAAATATTCCTTTGATAGAAAAATTTATTGATAAAAAAAATGTTATTGTAGCAGGAAGCACATGGACAGCCGATGAAGATTTACTGATAAAATATTTTAACGAACGCAAGGATATAAAACTTATAATAGCGCCGCACGAAACACATGAATCGCGTATAACAGAAATACGCAACAAACTAAAATGCGCGCATTTGCTTTATTCTCAACTTACCGAAAATAACGCTAAAAATGTCGATTGTATAGTTATCGACTGTTTTGGAATATTATCATCTGTTTATCGCTATGCTCATATTGCATATATTGGCGGCGGTTTTGGCTCCGGAATACACAATACGCTTGAAGCTGCCGTTTATGGGATTCCGATAGTTTGGGGACCAAATTACCTGAGATTCAGAGAAGCGCGTGAACTTATCGCTTGTGGCGGCGGTTTTTCCATTTCAGATTATAACTCGTTGAAAAATGTTTTTGACAATTTGTTTGTCAACTCCTGCGTTGGCAAAAAAGTAGCAGAATACGTAAAACAAAATCTCGGAGCAACCGAAAAAATATTAAAATTAATCGGCTCTCGGTTTGTATAAAAATTGTGTGTGAGCGACGGTATCAGATAAAAATATTTCAGTTATAATAATTTTACTGTCAATCTAATATTATCCATACATCCGTAAAAAATTACCAATTCCGAAATTTCATATAATATTTTGATTTGCAAAACAGACATTGATTTATAGAAAATATTTATAACCATATATTTAAATTCGATTAGCCGTACGGGTATTTCCTGTAAAATAAACCTTACATTTGTAAAAAAAATATTTAATTATTAATTATATTATCATTATGGGAAAAACTTACATAAATTACGACAAACGATTTAAAGGAAAAGTTGTTATTGTTACAGGAGCAGCATCCGGTATAGGACATGCAACAGCTGCAAAACTTGCCCGTCAGGGAGCGGCGGTAATAGTTGTGGATATTAACAAAGAAAAGGTGCAGGCAGTTGCAGATGAAATTGTTAATTCAGGAGGTATTGCCAAAGCATTTGCAGCCGATGTTACCGACCCGAAAGCAAATGAAGCGATAGTAGCCTTTGCTGAAAAAGAATTCGGCGCGCTGCATTTGGCGTTCAACAATGCAGGTATTGGCGGCCCTTCGGGCTTGCTTGCCGATATCGACATTGCAGGCTACCAAAAAGTGATAGAAGTGAATTTGAACGCCGTTTTCTATGGGATGCACGCACAAATTCCCGCAATTATTAGGGCTGGCGGCGGCGCTATAGTAAATACCGCATCAATTCTCGGACTTGTGGGCGAAGCAACAGCCGTTGGTTATGTTACGGCAAAACATGGCGTTACCGGCTTAACAAAAGCTGCCGCACTCGGTTATGCAGATAAAGGAATCCGCATCAATTCAATACATCCGGGTTATATCGACACGCCATTGCTTGACAAAATGTCGAAAGAAACAAAAGACTATCTGGCTTCACAGCATGCACAAAGACGCTTCGGTACTTCCGAAGAAGTTGCAGATGCTGTCGCTTTTCTGCTTTCCGATCGCGCATCGTTTGTTTCAGGAGCGCAATTTGTTGTAGATGGCGGTTACACAGCTCACTGAAATTGGATTGATTTTCAACAAAAAATGAAAACTTCGGTATTTGCTTTTAAACAATTATCGAAGTTTTTTTTATTTTTTAAACACAATAACCTGAATTTTGTTTAATTGAGAGATGAGACCTTTGAAAAAGGTTCAAGTAATTTTAAATTGTAATTTATAATATTTTTTTCGCAGGAGCGGCTAATTATTCTTTTAAGGGTTTTTTTATCGGCAATTCAATAATAAAGCATGTTTTGCCGTTCTCCGAGAGCGAATAATATATTCTGCCTCCTATATTTTCTATAATATTTTTTGAAATAGCCAAACCTAATCCCGTGCCGCTTGATTTGGTTGTAAAATTCGGTTGAAACAAATGTTTATGCAATTCTTCGCTTATTCCAGTTCCAGAATCCTGCACTTTGAACCGGTAATAACTGTCGGATAAATCCGATGCAAACAATTCTATTTCTCCTTCATTATCATCGCCTATTGCCTGTACCGCATTTTTTATGAGATTTGTAAATACTCGCTGCAACTGCTGATATAAAGCCGATACTGTTTTTGGTCGAACGCCTTCAATGCAAAGCGATATTTTTATTTTTTCATATCCTTTGAATGCCGTCAGCTGTTTTTCCAGCAAATCAACAACATCAACATCGCGGCGTTCAAGATTTGCAGATTTTGCAAAATCGGAAAATTCGGATGCTGTTGCCGATAAAATATTTATTTGTTCAATCAACGATTTTGCCAGATTTTCGAATTGTTTTTCCCAGTTCGGGTCATTATTTTTTTTCAAGCGCATCACATGTTGAATATTAAGCATCATTGGAGTTAACGGATTTTTTATTTCATGCGCAATTTGCCGAGCCATTTCACGCCACGCGTATTCGCGTTCGGTTTGGGCAAGTTTTGCGGCGCTTTCGGCAAGTTTGTCAAGCATCAAATTGTAGGCATTCACAAGACTTCCAATTTCGTCATTACCTTTATATTTAATATGTTCCGATTTTCCCGACAAATTGAATTTTCCTATTTGAGAACGAACAGTATCCAGTGGTTTCGACAATAAATTTGATATTATGCTTGCAAATAAAATTCCGAGTATTATTACTACAATAAAAATGTTTATTACAGTATTTGCCAAAGCAAGCCATTTTTCCTGAAACTTGCGCTGCTGCTCAAAATAAGGAAGATTTAAATATGCAAGTTTTTCATCTTTATTATTGTAAAAAGCAAAATAAATAGAATTGAATTTAAGATTTCCTATATTGTCATAATGCATGTAATAAGGCTGGTTTTGAGTGTTAAGTTTTACAAATGCATGTATGTTCATATTCAATCCCAGCAGTTTACGGTCAAAAATTTCGGGACGCGATGTTGACAGCAGTTTTCCATCGAGCGAATAAATATTTATGTCGATATGATACAGATTGGAAAGTTCTATCAGCCACGATGACAAATCTCGTGCAGGCTGAATATTACCAGACATTCCATATCGCAAAGCAAATTCGTTTTTTATCAACTGTATTTTTTCTTCGATTAATTCTGTCTTGTTTTTTTCAAATTGACTGAAAGTGTGCCACAATATCGTTCCGCCAACTACAAACAATAAAAACAGAACCAGTATTAGCAATAAAATTCTTATTTTTTGCCGAAAATTTATTGTTTTGCTTATTTCCAGTACGTCGAATCCTATACAGTTCAGCATTATTGCAAGTGTAATTATGAAAAATAAAAATACAAACGAATTGGACGAAACATATTCCAGCGCCGACATTACCGGCTGTGATATAATAAGCGAATCAACCTGATCGATATTAATGTAATAGTGAATATAACCGCGTTCGATAAAAAACGAATGGCTTTTTATTTCTTTTGAAATGTTCAGTTCATAACCGTATCCGAAATTGCCGTAATGTGAAACAAGTTTGTTTTTAAAATATTTTGCGTATGAATAATCGTTTTCCTGTAACAGTTTATTCGGTTGATTTTTGCTGTCAAGCAGCAATTCGGGATAACCAATGTACTGCGATTCTGAAAGCGAAGTGAAAATTAAAAATAATCTGGTTTCAAAATTTTCTTCATACGACAGTTCAACCAGATAGTTGACTTTTCCGTTGCCTATCGACATAAACCACAACGGCAATTCTCCTGTTCTGTTTCCGTAAATCGCCTTTTCGCCGTCAAAAAAATTAAAACAGTTATAGTCAGATTCATTATCCGATTCGGTAACAAACAACATATCTTCTTTTTGACAAAGATTTAAATTCAAATCATAACTTTTGAAATATCCGTTAAAATATTTTTCTCCCAGATAGTTCAATATCACATCCGTATTAATATTTGTGTCTTTTACGTACAAGCGTAATTGTCCGTCCGACAAAAGTTTGTCGGATATTTCGGCAAACATGGTTTCAAATGCAGGGTCATTTTTTTGTGATATTGATTCTGCAAGATTTTCGGTTATTTGTTTGACTTTGCTAAATGTTTCGTGCAATATTATTGAAACGCAAAATACGGTTGAAAATGCAACAAATAATACAAATGTTTTTAATTTTGATTTTATATTACAACAAATTTTTGATGCAATAATAAAATATGCAACAAAAACAAGTATTATGCCAATGCGATGTTCATTATATAAAATCAATATTAATACAGATAATAATACCTGTAAAAAAATAATGATTGTTTTATGCAATTTTGACTTTAGATTATACAAACATAAAATCTGCAACATTGCAAATCCCATAAACATTAGCGCCATCAGCAAATACGACAGAACAGTGAATACGTTTATATCGTATATTTTATGAACTGCAAGCGAAAAATTGGAGTCATTAGTCAATGTTACAGGCAATAACAAACATAATACGGATTGAAAAACCGTAAAAATAATTAAACTGCATCTTATTATGCAAGGTTTGTATTTACCGGCTTTTTTTAACATCAAAAAAATATTTTGCCGCTTGACAAATACAACACAAATTATTGTAACGACAAAATAAACATATAAAAATAAAACTCCAAACGATGCTAAAAATTTTGACGAAGCATAATACGAAGAGTTGAAAAAGTCAAATTCGGCGCTGAATGTTCCCCAGTCGTTATATACAAAAAACATTAAGCACGCAAATATCGAAATGATGGAAATTACTGTTTTAAAAATGCTTTTCCTGAACAGAAATAGCGAAACAAAAACCACAAAAGACAGCAGCAGCAATACAATTCCAAACCAGCGGGCGTACATCGATACGGGATTTGTGTTTTTATTTACATCTATTCCCAATACAAACAGCGGACTTCCTCCTGCTCCTTTGACAATAAATCCGTTGTAACAACCTGCATTTTCCAGAAACAAAGATGAAGATACATCAAAATTGTCGGAAAACCTGCTTTTCAAAAAATCATTTTCGTAAAAATAATATGTGATTACGCCGATGGCATAAATTATTTTGAATTTACCGCGAACATAAGCCTTTGTTACATAGCGATTTTCGGTTGTTGTTTCGGACGTAAACAGTTCATTGTCGAAATTTGTAAATTTTTCGACCGTATCGGCTTTAAGCAAATCTTCGCTCTTTACAGGTAAATTCGACGACCAGTATATCAGACTGTCATTACTGAAACAGAAAAATCCTTCATTTGAATTGCAGTCAATATTAACATTAAACAAAATATCCTGTAAAACAGAATCGGGACTGACACAAAGAGTATCTAACAAACATGTTGAAATTTTTTCAAGTTTTTTCTGCCGTTCCTGTATTTGATGTTCTACATTTTTAATTTGATTTTCGTAGTATGAAACAGAATGTTTTTCAAAAATAATTGAATACAATACGGCGGCAAAAGCAATTATGAACGTTGCTGTTAACGTATGTTTCAAATATTTCAGTCTGCCGCCTTTCAATTTTGATTTATATTTTTATTCCTGTATAATTATGGGGACTTATTTTTTTCAATTCGTCTTTTAATGCATCCGAAACGTCAAGCGTGTCAATAAAGTTTTTTATGTGTTGTTCGGTAATAATGTCGTTTGTCCGCGTAAATTCTTTAAGTTTTTCGTATGCGTTTGGATAAGCCTCTCGGCGCAAAACGGTTTGTATTGCTTCGGCTATAACCATCCAGTTTTTATCCAAATCTTTATAAATCGCTTCCCTGTTAAGATAAATTTTATTTAATCCTTTAATTAATGATTTGAATGAAATAAGGGTATGAGCAACAGGAACTCCGATATTTCGCAAAACCGTAGAATCTGTCAAATCGCGTTGCAGACGGGATATTGGAAGTTTTGCCGAAAGATGCTCAAACAATGCATTTGCAACGCCTAAATTTCCTTCGGCATTTTCAAAATCAACTGGATTAACCTTATGCGGCATTGCTGATGAACCAATTTCTCCGGCTTTGATTTTCTGTTTAAAATATTCCAAAGAAATATAAGTCCACATATCGCGGCACAAATCAATCAGTATAACGTTTATCCGTTTAAGATTGTCAAAAATTGCCGAAAGTTTGTCGTAATGGTCAATTTGAGTAGTTGATTGCGAACGTTCAAGATTTAAAATATTTTCGACAAAATTATTTGCAAAATCACGCCAGTCGATTTCGGGATATGCAACATAATGAGCATTAAAATTTCCGGTAGCGCCGCCAAATTTTGCAGAACAGCGCATATTTATCAGTGAATTTGTCTGTTTTGCAAGGCGCTCAACAAAAACGCCAATTTCTTTTCCCAAACGCGTAGGAGATGCAGGCTGTCCGTGAGTTCGCGCCAGCATTGCAACATCTTTCCATTCGACAGATAAACCGGAAAGACTGTTTATAATTTCATTTATCAACGGAAAATAAACATTATTCAAGGCTTCGTGCAGCGAATATGGTATTGCCGTATTGTTTATATCTTGAGATGTAAGCCCGAAATGAACAAATTCACGAAAAACGGACAAATTTAATTCATCAAATTTCTTTTTCAAAAAATATTCGACAGCCTTCACATCGTGATTTGTAATTTTTTCTGTCTGTTTTATAGATTGAGCATTGTCAATATTAAAATCAAGATATAAATTGCGCAGTTTATCGTAATACGACTTGTCGAATTTTTCAAGTTGGGGTAATGGCAATTCACACAAGGCAATAAAATATTCGACTTCAACCATTATGCGGTATTTTATCAATCCGTATTCCGAAAAATACAGAGATAGTTTTTCTGTTTGTTGTCTGTACCGTCCGTCTATAGGCGATACTGCCGTGAGAGTGTTTAAGTTCATTTTGATAAAAATTTGCAGATTGCAAAGATAATAAATATTATGATGACAGAAACGGATATAAAAAAACGAGGATTTTCGTCCCCGCTTTAAATGTTTTCACAACGGAATAATCCTTATTGTGAATTGCTTTTAAAATTATGGCGCAAAGATACATAAAAATATTTTATAAAATGCAATCTAAATGATAATTTTAGTTAAATTCGCAAATTTCGTATGTTGAAAGCGATATTTATAACAATTTATCCTGTGCGTATCATTGCCACATTCTGCAAAACATAAAACAATACTGATAATTTGATGCATTGCCAAGAAATTTCTAAAACTTCAATATTGCTTATTTTATTTCACACACTTTGCCAGTTCATCTTTCGCATTTGTGCCTTCATTAAACAGCAAATCCAATATGCTTAAATTTGCCGTAAAACCGAATTTTTGTGCAAAAACCTGATAATATTTTTCAGGCGTAAACATCACATCTTCTTTTATTTGTTGAGATTTGGGACTTATGCTGCCACGACAGTCAAACATAAAATCATCATTAAAAGTCTTATATTTTTCGGTAAAAAATATTTGTCTGTTTATTTCCATCAGTTCTAAAATTTTATTTGTGATTTTTGTATTGAAATCGAATAAAAAAATTTCCTTACGTTCAAAAAAAATATTTAAATCACTGCGGTAATATTCAAAAAAAGGCGATGAATTATAAGCCGTTTCTAACGCTCGCCAATGTGAACGTTGCCATGATTGAGAATAAGATATGCGAACATCCTTTATTAAAATTTTATTTCCGGCATTGCGTTCAACAGGTATTACCAGCGAAAGTTTGCCATTTGCAGTCAATATTTCACATCGGTTGCGAAAACTTTGCTTTATATAATTTTCATATTGTTCGATATAAATTTTTTTGGCTGCAATAAACTTGCTGAAATATTGAATATTTCCGAAATAAGCTGTTGAAAGATAAATTTCGTCTGCTTGCATTTAAGGCAACTGTAAATTATTGTATGCAGCCAGAATCTGATTTAAGGCTTTTTCGATTATAAACCGCGAGCAAGCCAGATTCAATCTCATAAATCCTGTTCCTTCGGTTTCCGAAAAAGATGTTCCATCGTTCAGTCCGACTTTTGCATTTTTTATCAAAAACTCTACCAGTTTGTTTTGCGTAAGATTCAAAGCGCTGAAGTCAATCCATTGCAAAAATGTGCTTTCGGGATGTTTTGTTTTTATTTGGGGAATGTTTTTTTCAAAAAAATCGACAACAAATTTTGCATTTGCCGAAATATATTCAAGCATTTGTTCAAGCCATTCTTCTCCATGGCTGTATGCTGCTTCGAGGGCTGTTGTTCCGCTTATGTTTCCATCGGTAAGATGCAGTTTTTTTATAATTGACCCGAAAGCATTGTGAATTGTTTTATTTGAAGCGACAGCTACCGCCGTTGCAAATCCTGCAATATTGAATGTTTTACTCGGAGCAAAAAAAGTGAGACATAAATCGGCAATTTCAGATGACAAAGTTGCAACCGGAATATGCCTGTGAGGAGCAAAAATCAAATCGGAATGAACTTCATCGCTAACAATTATTGTTTCGTGTTTTATACATAATTCGGCAACTTTTTCAAGTTCATCGCGTTTCCACACTCGCCCAACAGGATTGTGCGGATTGCAAAATATCAACAGTTTTGCGTTTTTTAATTTTTTGTTCAAATCATCATAATCGATGAAATAGTCGAGACCATCGTGTTTAAGATTGCTTTCAACAAGTATGCGGTTATTGTCGGTTGCGGCTGTAAAAAACGGATGATAAACAGGCGGCATTATTACAACTTTGTCTCCTTTGTATGTTAATGCCTGCACGGCAAAGTTAAGCCCCGGGACGACTCCCGGACAATGCATTATCCAGTCTTTTTCTATTGTCCAGCCGTTACGTCGTTTTTGCCATTTTATTATGGAATCAAAATAAGATTCGCCCTGAAAAGTATAGCCGAAAATTCGGTGTTCGGTGCGTGCGCGCAAAGCATCCAGTATGGGTTCGGCAACTTTAAAATCCATATCCGCAACCCAAAGAGGAATAATATCTTCGGTACCGAATACTTCTGCGCATTTGTCGTATTTTTCGCAATTTGTACTGCGGCGGTCAGTAATTTCGTCAAAATTATATTTCATATATTATTCGTTAATTTATCATATTTAGTTTGCTGAAAAGATTTTATCCTTTTATATAAACGAACGGAAAAAATGAGATATTAGCAAACTTGTTACTAATGCGGCAGGAATAAATAGAATCCGTTTCAAAATATTTTTAACTTTTATTTTCATATCATTTTATTTATCAGATTAGTTTATTAATTATTTTTACAATACCTCATGGGCTTACGAGATTTTTCGTCTAATCTTTTTCGTTCAGATAATATTTAATTTACATAAAAAATATTATTCTGTAATATCTGTAAATATTGCTTTTTTCAATTACATATATTTTCGTAATATTTTTATGACAGTAATTTTTTTACTGTTTCTGCAATCAGGCGTCCGTCTGCTTTTCCTGCAAACTGTTTATTTGCTGCGCCCATAACTTTTCTCATGTCTTTTGCAGATGTTGCTCCGATGCCGGCAATAATTTTTTTCAACTCATCCGTAATTTCTTCTTCCGAAAGTTGCTGGGGCAAATACTGTTCAATTATTTCGGCTTCGGCAAGTTCTTTTTCTGCAAGTTCAGGACGATTTTGCCGACTGTAAATCGTTGCCGATTCCTTGCGCTGTTTAGCCATTTTTTGCAACATTTTTATCTCAAAATCTTCGGTGATTTCGGTTGCATTTTCGGCAGTTTTTGCAAGTAAAATTCCCGCTTTTATAGAACGTAGCGTCTCAAGCCGCAGTTTGTCTTTTGCAAGCATTGCGGTTTTAATGTCATTGTTGATTGTCTGTTCCAAACTCATGATATTACTGCTTTTAGTATTTTAACAATATGATTGATATTATGTTTATTTTTTATAATGTTAATATTTTTTCGAGTGTCATTTCAACCATTTTGCGCACGTTGTTTTTGTAATCTGCAAGCGCCGTTTTATTTACACGATTTGCAATAATCGTGCATACTGTAATAGCCTCATGCCCTAAAAGCCTTGACAAACCTGCAATTGCCGAGCCTTCCATTTCAAAGTTAGTTATTTTTTTCCTTTCGTATTCAAATTTTTCAATAAGTTCATTCTGGTCGGCTTTCCAAAGCGGTAAACGCAAAACTCTGCCCTGAGGTCCATAAAAACCCGGCGCCGAAACCGTCATTCCTTCAACTGTGGAATCTTCAAAAAGTTTTATAAGTTTTTCCGAAGCCGTAACAAAATAAGGCGTGGGAAGTTTTTTATCCCAACTCATGTGTTTTAAAAAAGCATCTTCAAACTCAAGCAATGAAATATTATCACGATTTGCATAATAATTCAGCAAACCGTCGAAGCCTATCGAAACATGAGACGAAACAAATGTTCCTATAGCAATTTCTGGCTGAATAGCGCCTGAAGTTCCAAGCCGTATAAGATTAAGCTTTGTATGTACAGGCTTTTCGATTCGCGTTTCAAAATCTATATTTACAAGAGCGTCAAGTTCGGTAACAACAATATCAATATTGTCGGTGCCTATTCCTGTTGCTAAAACTGTTATTCGTTTGCCTTTGTATGTTCCCGTTGATGTAACAAATTCTCGGTTTGCAACCGAAAATTCAATATTATCAAAATAAGCCGCAATCATTTCGACGCGTCCAGGATCGCCTACAAGCAAAACGGTATCGGCAATCTGACCGGGTTTCAAATGCAGATGAAATATACTGCCATCTTCATTTATTATCAATTCTGATTCTTCAATTTTTCTCATATTAGTATAAATTTATAATTTAACAGGTTTCAAAGGTATAAAAAATTTTGCTTACTGCATGACAAAAAATATTTTAATTTATATAATTGTGTGAATATAAGCAATATATAACAACAGTTATTTTGAAAAGATTTTGCAATTTCGCACCATTACAGTTTAATTTTCAAATCATTATAATGAAAATGAAAAATATCAGTGTCAATAACAAAGATAGATGAAATATTCAATTACATACAGCCAAATAAAAATTTTCTGCAAAATTTAATAAGAGAAAATACGGCAATTAACTGAAATTATTTGCAAAAATTTCCCCATACATAAATATAAAGATACATCCGACATTCCATAAAGACAAATTATAAATACCTTAATATTAATATATTATTAGCATTTTGCCTTGCAAAGGTTTCATGTCTTTAATTTTTTTGTCATGCACTTATATCAATTTCTCAACTTTAAATAGTATTTTTGTAATTCTATATTGACATTAATAAATAAAAAAACACAAGATATGCAAACAATTGACAACTACAATTTCATCGGTAAACGCGCAATTATACGTGTTGATTTTAACGTTCCGATGAACGAAAAATTTGAAGTAACCGATGACACCCGTATTCGTGCTGCAATTCCTACAATCAAAAAAGTGCTGGAAAAAGGCGGCTCTGTAATTTTAATGTCGCATCTGGGACGTCCTAAAAAGAATAATGATGATACATTTTCGCTTTCACATATTGTTGAAACTATTGAAAATCGCTTGGGTGTTAAAGTTGCTTTTGCCGGCGACTGTATGGGCGAAAAAGCCGCACAAATGGCGGCTGAACTTAAACAGGGCGAAGTAATACTGCTCGAAAATCTTCGTTTTTACGCCGAAGAAGAAGGTAAACCGCGCGGACTTGCCGAAGATGCAAACGACGAAGTAAAAGCCGCAGCAAAAAAAGCGATAAAAGAAAGTCAGAAAACATTTGTCAAAAAACTGGCTTCGTATGCCGATTGTTACATCAACGATGCTTTTGGAACAGCGCATCGCGCTCATGCTTCTACTGCACTCATTGCCGAATATTTCGCCAATGACAAAATGTTCGGATACGTAATGGAAGGCGAACTGAAAGCTATCGACAAAGTGCTTGAATTGCCAGAACACCCGTTTACGGCTATTCTCGGCGGCTCAAAAGTTTCGTCTAAAATCACAATAATCAAACGTCTTTTAGACCGTGTTGACAATTTGATTATAGGAGGCGGAATGGGATTTACTTTTGTAAAAGCGCAAGGCGGAAAAACAGGAAATTCTATATGCGAAGACGAATATATGCCTTTGGCTTTGGAAATTATGGAAGATGCAAAACAAAAAAACGTAAAAATTTATCTTTCGATTGAAACTGTTGCAGGCAATTCGTTCAGCAATGATGCCGATGTGCAGATTGTACCTATCGACAACATTCCCGATGGATGGGAAGGAATGGATGCTTCGCCCAAAACAATTTCAATTTGGGAAAATGTAATTCTAAAATCAAAAACCATTCTTTGGAACGGACCTGTAGGCGTATTTGAATTTTCAAAATTTGCCAAAGGCACTGAAGCTATTGCCAAAATAGTTGCAAAAGCAACAAAAAAAGGCGCATATTCGTTAATCGGCGGAGGTGATTCGGTTGCCGCCATCAATAAATTCGGACTGGCAAATGATGTAAGCTATGTTTCAACAGGCGGAGGCGCTTTGCTCGAATATATAGAAGGAGTTGAACTGCCGGGAGTGAAAGCAATAAGGCAATAATTGAATTTTCATTTCAACATGTTAAAACTTATAATTGGATTAAATATCTCAATTATAATGAAATAAAATATTACATCCGTATTCGTGATAATTTTTATGAAATATCAGATGTATCTTTGCATCATGTATAATAAAAAACGTCATGCGTACAAAGGCATAAGTTATTCAAAATGCTTTTGACAGGTATGGAAAATGCCAAAAAGAAACATTTTTTGAATAAAAAATCACAAAAACCTGTTTCAAAATCAATGCGAACAAAAAAAATCAATAAATCAAAATGTTTGAACGCTTTGCAAAGGAGTCTTGCCTTTTGCTGATTTTATCCGTAATGAGCGACTGTTTATTAGAGGAAGAGGTTAATTTAATTTTAAATAACAATTATCTTTGCATTATGTTTCTATTATTATATTTTTTACTATTTTTGCAGCCAAAAATATTATATTAAAATATATTTATGAAAAAAATAGCTTTAGTAACGGGAGCAACATCAGGAATAGGCAAATCAACGGCAATTATGCTTGCAGGTTGCGGTTTTAACCTTATTATTGCAGGTCGGCGCAAGGAACGTTTGGATGAACTTAAATCTCAACTCGAAATAAAATACAAATCCGAAGCATTGCCGCTGTGTTTTGATATACGAAGCAGAGATGAAGTATGCAAAGCGGTAGAGAATCTTCCCCGTCAATGGAAAAATATTGATTTGCTTGTAAATAATGCAGGATTGGCTGTCGGACTTAATCACATACAGGACGGATTGTTTGATGACTGGGAAAGAATGATAGATACTAATATATGCGGATTGCTTTATATTACGCGATGCATAGCGCCGTTAATGATTGAAAAAAAACAGGGACATATTATCAACATTTGTTCTGTGGCAGGCAAAGATGTTTACGAAAAGGGAAACATTTACTGCGCTACAAAACATGCGGTAGATGCGTTGAGCAAAGCAATGCGCATCGATATGCTTAAATATAATATAAAAGTTACCAATGTTTGCCCCGGAGCAGTTGAAACCGAATTTTCAATCGTCAGATTCAAAAACAATCTGAATCAGGCAAAAGCAACTTATGCAGGAATGACACCTCTTACAGGCGATGACATTGCAAATGTGATAAAATTTGTAATAAATCTTCCGCCTCACGTTTGCATAAACGATATTGTTGTAACTCCAACGTCTCAGGCTAACGCCATTATTATTAACAGAGATTGAAAACAATACTGGTTTTCAAACTGAAATCAGTCAAAAAATTGTAATGCCCGATTTTTGCAATATCATAAAATTGACGGATTATTACTGATTTTTCCATCTGTTTTTGAAATTATTTATAATCACTCTAAATAATCAGGAAATAAATACTATCTTTGCGCCTAAATATTGAACAAATAAATGAGATTATCGGAATTACAAACAGGCGAAAAATGTATAGTTGTAAAAGTTATACGGTATAGTTCAAAAATACGTCAGCCCAAAAACGAAACAGGTTCTAAATATAATTTGTTTGGGCGGCGCAGTCGTAACGATGCCTTTTGTAATCGCATTGCAGAAATGGGATTTGTGCGCGGACAGGAAGTTGAAGTAATATTGAATGCCCCGTTCAAAGACCCTGTAAAATATAAAATCATGGGTTATGAAATATCGCTGAGGCGCAGCGAAGCCGCCATGATTGAAGTTGTACGCCTGCCAAGCGAAACCGAAAAACCGGCACAGGATGGTTTTCACGGAATAATTACGGAAAACGAAAATCAGGAAATCTCGATGAAAACGCCAAATACAATCACTGTTGCGCTTATCGGAAATCCTAACAGCGGAAAATCATCACTGTTCAATTATGCAGCCAACGAACACGCGCACGTAGGAAATTACAGCGGAGTTACGGTTGATGCAAAAGCAAGCTCATTCAACCATGGCAATTATCATTTTAATATTGTAGATTTACCTGGAACCTATTCACTTACGGCGTATACGCCCGAAGAAGTTTTTGTACGCAAACACATAGCCGACAAAAAAGCAGATGTTATTGTAAATGTAATTGATGCTTCAAATCTTGAACGCAATTTATACCTGACTACACAATTAATAGACATGAATTTGCGCGTTGTGATAGCGCTGAACATGTACGACGAATTTCTGGCAAAAGGCAATTCGCTTGATTATTATTCGTTGTCAAAAATGATTGGAATACCTGTTGTACCTACCGTTGCGCGTACAGGCAAAGGCATAAACGAACTTTTTGATGTTGTTGCAAAAGTGTATGAAGAATATGTTTCGGCAGATTTTTTATCTCCACTTGACGAAAAAAACATGCCTATATACAAAACGGCTAAACACATACATATTAATCACGGTAAAGAAATTGAATATTCAATATCAAAAATAAAAGAAGAAATATTAAAGAATGTCGATATACGTAAATATTATTCTACGCGGTTTTTATCAATCAAACTTCTGGAAAACGACCACGAAATCGAAAATGTGATAAACAAACTTAGTAATGCCGATAATATTTTTGAAATCAGAGACAAAGAAAGCGAACGTATAAAAACTTTGCTTGGCGAAGACACAGAAACGGCAATAACAAATGCAAAATACGGATTTATTGCCGGAGCCTTGCGTGAAACGCTTAAAGAAAACAACAAAGAAACAGGCGCAACAACAAAATTCATTGACAACATAGTTACTCACAAACGCTGGGGATTTCCTATTTTTCTTACTTTTGTTGCCCTTATGTTCATAATGACATTTCTGGTTGGCGATTTGCTGAAAGAATTGATTGAGACGGGCGTTGATTTTCTGAAAAACGGAATAACCGATATTTTGAACGATGGACCTTTTAAAGATTTGCTCGTTGACGGAATTATTGGCGGAGTGGGGCAAGTTATAGTGTTTTTGCCTAATATTCTGATACTTTATCTGTTTATTTCATTTATGGAAGATTCGGGATATATGGCTCGAGCGGCGTTTATAATGGATAAACTAATGCGCAAAGCAGGATTAAACGGAAAATCATTTATCCCGTTAATAATGGGTTTCGGATGTAACGTGCCGGCAATTATGTCAGCGCGAACGGTAGAAAGTCGAAACAGCCGCATGATTACTATTCTCGTCAATCCTTTTATATCATGCGCTGCACGTTTGCCCGTATATCTGCTGTTTATCAGCGCTTTTTTTACCAGTTATAAACCGCTGATACTATTTGTGATTTATGCGCTGGGTATATGCGTAGCGCTTGTTATGGCAAAAATTCTCAAACTGTTTTTATTCAAAAAAGAAGAAACTCCCTTTGTAATTGAACTCCCTCCGTATCGCATGCCTACCGCAAAATCCATAAGTGTGCACATGTGGGATAAAAGCAAACAGTATCTGCGTAAAATGGGAACAATAATACTTGCAGCCTCTGTTTTTATATGGTTTTTGGGATATTTTCCCCAAAAGAAAGAATTTTCTCGCGATTATGACAAACTGACCGAAGATATGATTGAAAAACATAAAAAAGATATTGCCGAACAGAATAATATTTTTGATATTTTTCGGTTAACATTCACAACCGTGAAACAAATAAACTTTTATGCTCACGAAAAGAAAAACGAACAGCAGGAATATTCAAGCATCGGGCGTTGCGGCAAATTTATAGAACCGGCAATCAAACCTCTCGGGTTTAACTGGAAACTTGGAGTCGCCATTGTTTCGGGATTGCCTGCAAAAGAAGTAGTAATAAGCACATTGGGCATTTTGTATCCAAATAATTCCAAAGAAAAATTGCCCGAATACATGGAAAATGACCTTAAATGCGACAGAGCTCACGCTACACTTATTGCACTGGTTATGATGATTTTCGTATTGCTGTATTTCCCTTGCATAGCCACTGTAATAGCAATACGCAACGAAAGCGGAAGCTGGAAATGGGCAATATTGGCGATTTTTTATACTCTTGCCCTTGCATGGATAATATCGTTTGCTGTTTACCGTACAGGATTATTAATTATTTAGATTATGCAATGGTTTGCAGTTATATTAACAGGTATTGCCACTTTCGCATATATTGTTTTGAAGATTTATAAAAAATACAAAAACAGAAACTCCAATTGTGCCGGTTGCATATATTCGGACAGGTGCGCCATAAAACAAATAAAGGACAGCAATCAAATTCGGAAAAAGCAACAATAATTTTAAAATGCTTTCTATAATGCAGCAAGCCTTTTGAACAGATTACAATTTATTATTTAACTGCCAATCGCCTGTTTTTCTATGTTTTCAAGTAATTTTTCTTTTGCCGGCAATTCATTATACAATCGTTCCTGCAAAAAAAAAAATTAGAATTGAGAATTAGTTGTTTGTCCGTCTTTGCAAACTGCGAGGGCATTAGCCCGAAACAACCGAAACCCGCAGGATTCGGCGTAGCCAACCAATCCGGAGAAATTGATAATTGACAATGGATAATTATATTAAGGTTAATAATAATTTACAATTAAATTAAACGAAAACGGGTAATAATCAACAATTTTAAATTAACTCTAATGTCTGTAACTGAAAATATTCATTAGGCTTTATGTATAAAATATCTTTCAAAATCAACTTGAACAAAAAATCAAAAATTTTTCAGCAAATCAAATTATTTGAACACTTTGCAAAAGCATCATTAACAAATTGATAATCAATAGAAATTTAAAATTATCCACTAATTCTTTCTAATCATTTTCATCAAGAATAAATATTTCTTCCACTGTTTTACTGAAATATCTGGCAATTTTTAACGACAAAACAGTTGATGGAACGTATTTACCTGTTTCTATGGCATTTATTGTTTGACGGCTCACAGATACAGCGTTTGCCAAATTTTCCTGAGTTATGTTTTTTATAGCTCGCTCAATTTTTATATTATTTCTCATTTTTGCTTGATTTTCGATTAATAAACAGTAAATAATTAAATCTGACAATGAATATTAGTAACGTTGCAAACATATTGTAAATCATAGCGTAAAGAAATGGAATATTGTACATGAACAAGAAACACAACAGCAATAGCAAATAATTAACAAGTACAGCCCATTTAAACGACGAAAGCCGTATTTCCGAAATGTATTCATCTTCTGTTTTTTCTCTTGCGAAGGCAATAAGCAAACCTCCTATAATGACTAAACTTCCGATAATTGTATTTGCCATATCAGTTTTGACGACTGAAAAATAACCATTGCCTCCGCCGGCAATTGCAAAAACACTAAACTTAAACCATTTGAGTCTAATCTCGTCAATTAGACTAACGTACAATCCGAGAATCGAAAATGGAATAAATACAAACCATCCTATCCGTTTGCATTGATGTGGCAGTAAAAAAGATTTTTTCATAATAATTATATTTAGAAATCAAATACAAAAGTAAAGCAAACATTACATATTGACAATTATACTTTATATTATAAATATTAAATATAACTAAAAAACGCCAACAACAGTTAAATGCCAATCAAATCATTTTTCCGAACAAGTCATAATTTTCGGCTGATATGATTTTCACGTTAATAAATTCGCCTGTTTGCGGCATTTTACTTTTTTGAATTGATAAAGCGGAAATTAAAACATCATTGTCGATTTCGGGAGAATCGTATTCGGAAATTTTCATTACATTTGCATAATATAATAAAAATTAATAAAAAAATTTATGAATTTAAAATTAAAACTTACTGTTACTCAGTTCCTTGAGTTTTTTATTTGGGGTTCATGGTTAATATCATTTGGCAGGTACATGTCAAGTATGGATATGACAAACAATATAGGAACATTATTTGCCACAGCGGGTATTGCATCATTTATAATGCCTGCTATTGCCGGAATAATTGCCGATAGGTGGATTAATTCCGAAAGATTATTAGGCATATTGCATTTGTTGGGAGCAGGTTGTCTTTTTCTGGCATCTTCGGCAAAGGATTTTGATACTCTTTATACCTATATGTTTTTGAACGCTTTGGTATTTATGCCTACTATTGGATTGAGTTATTCCGTTTGTTACAGCGTAATGGCTAAAAACAACATGGATACTGTCAAAGAATTTCCCCCGATTCGCGTTTGGGGAACTGTAGGTTTTATTGTTGCCATGTGGATAGTAAACCTTGCCGGATGGGGAACAAGTTCAAATCAATTATTACTGGCAAGCGGTTCGGCTCTTTTTCTTGGTTTATATTCGTTTACATTGCCGCCATCGCCTCCCACAAAAGCGCAAAAAGGCAGTTCGCTTATTTCTACGTTAGGTCTGGATGCTTTGGTTTTGTTGAAAGAAAAAAAGATGGCTGTTTTTTTCCTGTTTGCAGTTTTATTGGGTATTTGCCTGCAAATCACAAATTCATACGGGAGTACGTTTTTAGACAGTTTTTCCGGTGATTTTCCCAACTCGTTTGCAGTGAAATACAACAATATCTTTTTATCTGTTTCGCAAATAGCGGAAGCCCTGTTTATTTTGGCAATACCGTTTTTCATGCGCAGATTCGGAATAAAAACTGTAATGTTAATGAGCTTTGGCGCATGGGTTTTGCGTTTCGGACTCTTCGGGGTCGGCAATCCGGGAAGCGGAATGATTTGGTTGACCCTGTCAATGATTATATACGGTATGGCTTTTGATTTCTTTAATATTTCAGGGTCTTTGTTTATTGAAAATGAAACTCCGTCCAAATTTCGCGCCAGTGCGCAGGGCATGTTGATGATGGTAACAAACGGTTTAGGCGCTATTATAGGCAACTATGGAGCACAGGCAGTTATCAATTATTATACAGTCGATAAAATAACAAAATGGACATCATGCTGGATTATATTTGCCGCCTATGCGCTGGTGATAGGAATTTTATTTGCCGTATTCTTCAAATACAAACAGGAGCCGGAAAAATTAAAAAATTAAAATAAATATTGTATTCATATTATTGAATTTTACAACAATGTTGCCTGCTTGACGAAAGTTTTTTCAGTGTAAGTTCGCGAAGATGAAATTAGCGGTAATATTTTAATAATGAGAAAAAATGCAGCCGTGTGCATGTCGCGCGAGTTACCGGCTGTATTTCAAATCATCAGTAGCGTTTCGCTCGAAAGACACAGCACTTGTTATGTTTCTACCGGTATTTTGTCCCTGACGGGACACAGGCAATTAACAATGAAAATAATAATAAACAATACAGGATTGGATGGTTGCGCCGGCAAATGGGGAAATAAAAAAACTTATTTCCACCTTATTCAATTAACAGAACAGCCTTAGTAGCAAAATACGGACAAGCGCCATTTAACCTTATTACCTTATTGATGAATAACCTGTTGTGCATTTAGAAAAAAATAAAAAAAAGATTGTTCATTTGACAAAAATGTCGTATATTTGCATGATTATAAGATAATTAAATACAATGAACAATCTGCTGCAAAATTACAAA
>JAISOH010000062.1 GCA_031275825.1 Prevotellaceae bacterium
AAAATGATATGTTAAGGTCAATAATAATTTACAATTAAATTAACACAAATGGATAATAATCAATAACTTTAAATTAATTTAAATGTCTGTAATTGAAAATATTTATCAGGCTTTATATATAAAGCCTGTTTGTAAAAGTTCCAAACTGTTATAAACCGGCAATTGAATTTATTATGTTGTTTATGATTCGGCAAGATAAAAAACTTGTCAAAATTGAATGGTTAACTGCTAAAATACTCCAATTCTTCCGTCAAATCCAAAAACGGATATTTTGTTTGCATTTGTCTGGTTTTTTCAAAACAGGTTTTTAAAAATTTTTTGTGTTCAGCGCTGTCGGGGTTGAATGCCGTGTGTGATTTTGCAGAAAATATTTTTTCAATTTCGTCAATTATTTTCAGCGACTCGTCAGATATTGCAGCATTTGAGAATTTTTGCCAGATATAATCAACGGCAAGACTTGAAAGATGAAGCATGTCGTTGGCATAAAAACGATAGTCGCGCAATTCATCCATCATAATTTCATAAGCAGGAAAATACTGACACTGTCTGTTGTTTTTACAAATTTCGTCAACAGCAAGAAGCAATCTCGACTTGCTTAGCTGATTTTCGTGAGATCCGTCGCTTAAATGCCTTACGGGGCTTACGGTAAAAATAAAATTTACTTTGTTGTTTACTGCTCTGACGTTTTGTATTGATGTGTTGGTAATTTTCACAATATCAGCAATATTCAAAACGCATTTTTCAAATTCGCAAGCAGGAAGTTTATGGCAGTTTGTAACAATTTTATTGTTTTTTCTGTATTTGTAGGTAATTGCTGAACCAAAGGTTATGATTATAGTTTCTGCATTTTTCAAAAACTCCGACCCTTGCCGGTTTGCAAAATTCATTTTTCCCAGAGCGGATTGCTTTTCAACAGATGAAAACGAAGTGTGATAATAAAAATTATAATACAGTTCATTGTATTGCAACAAGTCGTTTTCAGTGATTTTTGTGTCTGCAATCAATAATTCAATGCTGTTTGCAATTGAAAAAGGATTATAAATAACGCCAAAAGGATTTATGCAGACATCAAATTTTGCATTGTGCAAACATTTTCCGATGTCGTTTGCAAAACATGAGCCGAGTAACAGAATTTTACCTGTATGGCTTAATTTTTCGGCAAAAGGTTTTATTTTTATTTCAGTTTGTAATTGCATTGTTTCTGTTTTTTCGTAGCGCTAATGTACTACATTTTAGAAAAATATAAATAATTTGAAATATTAATCACAATTTTTTTTATAAATTGCATTAAAATAAAAGATAAATTTAATCAAACTGTCATTAGCGTCAATGTTCGCAAAATGAGTTAATTATTGATTATCAAAAAACTTGGCTAATTCAGTAATACGCTTACTATTAATTTGTTGCAGTATTTACAGACAATTATGCAGACATTTGTTTTATTAGTATTAAAACATGTATAAAAAACACGCTGTCGTATTCAGTGTGTATTCTTCGTAAACTGCAAATATGAATATTGGTTGAGCTACCTGGATTCGAACCAAGACAAACAGAACCAAAATCTGTTGTGCTGCCATTACACCATAGCTCAATTATCAAAACATGCGGTTTTGGGGTGCAAAGGTATAAAAAAAATCAAAAATCAAAACTTTTAACCTGAAAACATCACAATTAACGCATTAAAAGCCATGATATATCTATAAATTTGCATGTTAATAGGAAGCGCAACCACGAAGCAAATTTATATTATCAGTCAAATGGTTAAATGCACGTAATGTGTCTGTTGAAATTTTCAAAAACAAAACGGTTTTTTAACTTATTGCACTGTAATCAATCTGTTTTTTGAAATTTTTTTCCATGATTTTGCGAAGTAAGGAATTTTTATTCAATTCAAGCGAATTGTCTTCATTTAAAATGTTGAACGCTATATTTCGTACATATTCCAAAAGTTTTCCATCTTTTGCAAGATTTGATATTTTCAAGTTAAACGGCAATCCGCTTTGTTGTGTTCCTTCAATATCTCCGGGTCCTCTTAATCTTAAATCTTCTTCGGCAATTTCAAATCCGTTGTTTGTTTTTACCATAAGTTGCATTCGTTTGCGAGCTTCGTTTGTAAGTTTCACATCGCTCATCAAAAAACAGTACGACTGTTCGGCTCCGCGTCCAACACGTCCGCGCAACTGGTGAAGCTGGGAAAGTCCGAAACGCTCGGCGCTTTCAATTACCATAACGCTTGCATTGGGTATGTTTACGCCTACTTCAATTACAGATGTTGCAACAAGAATATTTGCCTTGCCCGATGCAAAATAATTCATGGCAAAATCTTTTTCATCGGCTTTCATTTTTCCATGTACAACGCAGGTAACATATTCGGGTGGAGGAAAAGCTTGCGTTATCGTAAAATAGCCGTCTTCGAGATTTTTATAATCCATTTTTTCCGATTCTTTTATCAATGGATAAACAACATAAACTTGACGTCCGGCTTTGATTTGTTTGCGCATAAATCCGAACAGTTGTAAACGTTTTGTTTCAAAAAGGTGAACTGTTTTTACGTTTTTGCGTCCCGGCGGCAGTTCATCTATTGTCGATATATCAAGGTCGCCGTAAAGAGTCATTGCCAGAGTGCGCGGTATTGGCGTTGCCGTCATCACCAAAACGTGAGGAGAAACCGTATTTTTAAGGCGGAGTTTGGCTCGCTGTTCCACGCCAAAACGATGCTGTTCGTCTATAACTACAAAACCAAGATTGCTGAACTGTACCGTATTTTCAATCAATGCATGTGTACCTATAAGAATATTGATTTTACCTGATGTCAAATCGGTGTCAATTATTTTACGTTCCGATTTTTTTGTTGAGCCGGTAAGTAATTTAACATTGACATCAATTCCTTTTAAGAAATCATTAATTGTTTGATAATGTTGATTGGCAAGGATTTCGGTAGGCGCCATTATACAGGTCTGAAATCCGTTGTCGATTGCAATGAGCATGCAAATCAGCGCCACCAAAGTTTTTCCACTGCCTACATCGCCTTGCAGCAGTCTGTTCATTTGTTTGCCTGTTGCAAAATCTTTGCGTATTTCTTTTATCACGCGTTTTTGAGCGTTTGTGAGTTCAAACGAAAGATTATTTTTGTAAAAACTATTAAAATTATCTCCTATTTTTGAAAATATAAATCCGCTGTTTTTTTGCATTCTGTTCAATCTTTGGCTCAACAGCGAAAGCTGTATGTAAAAAAGTTCTTCAAATTTCAGGCGAAACCTGGCTTTTTCAAGCAGTTCGGGACTTTGCGGAAAATGAATGTTAAGCAAGGCATTTTTCAGCGAAATCAGTTTATATTGAGAAATAATATATTCGGGTAAAGTTTCGTCAATTTTATCGTAAACAAGCGTAAGCAAACTGCTTTGAAAACGGTTAAACGCTTTTGTTCCGATAAAATTATCTTTCAACCGTTCGGTACAACTGTAAACTGCCTGAATGTTTGAATTTATCTGATTGTTTTCGTCGCTTATGGTTTCTGTTTCGGGATGAATTATGTTTATCTGTCCTTTGAAAACATTGGGTTTTCCGAAAAAAACATATTCGGCGTTTGTGTGCAGTTTGCTTTTAACCCATTTTATTCCTTTGAAAAAAACGAGCTGGATTTCGCCCGAATCATCGGCGGCATAAGCTATCAAACGTTTATTTCTGGAAGTTTCTATATTTTCGATTCGAGTAATTTTACCTTTAAATTGAATGTACGGCAAATCTTCGGTAATTTCATTGACTTTGTAAAATTTTGTACGGTCGATGTAACGATAAGGAAAAGTATAAAGCATATCTTTGAAAGTGCTTATATCCAGTTCTTTTTTTAATATTTCCGCACGTTTGGGACCAATTCCGGCAAGAAATTTTATTTCGGTTTCCAAAATCATATCATCGTTTGATAAATGGCTTCGCCATATTAAGTGAAACTGTTAAATAATTACGATTGTTTTGTCATGTATTTCAATAATTTCACCAACTCGAATTTTTGCCCGCTTGCGAGTTTCTATTACTCCGTTGCGTTTTACCTGACGGTTGTTTATAAGCATTTTAGCTTCGCCTCCCGACATTACAATTTTTACGCGTTTAAGCAATTGTACCAGTTCAATATGGTCGCCGTTTTGTAATTTAAATTCCATCACAGTTTTGTTTTTTGCAAAGGTAATAAATAAGATGGTTTTTGAAAAATTTGCGTTTGTTGAAACATAATTAATCCGACAAAGCCGTAATGCGCTGACAATAAAATTATTAAACATAAAAAATCACAAAACGCTTATCATTGAAATATTTGTATGTCAAATAATTCCACAAGAAAAACATTTGTCTTTAAATATAACCAAATGTAAAGAATAAAAACAATTTTGTATATTTGCCAAATTAATACAATCATAATTCGAGTGAAAAAATTTATAAATTATATAATAATATTGACTTCAGCAGTTTATATGAGTAATTGCGCAAACATAAGCAAATCGCTCAGCGGAGGACCAAAAGATACGATTGCTCCTGTGGTACTTAAAGAAATTCCAAAGTATGACGAAACAAACGTAAACGTCAAGCAAATAGAAATTACTTTTAATGAATATGTAAAAATCAAAGACAGAAAAACTTTTATTGTTTCGCCTCCGCTGAAAAGCCCTCCTTCAATTTCTACTCGCGGCAAACGCGTGATAGCTCAATTTGATTCGGTTTTGAATCCGAACACAACCTATCTGTTTGATTTTGGAAATGCAATAGTTGATTTAAACGAAGGAAACCCGTTAGGCGATTATCGTTTGCGATTTTCGACTGGCGATATTATTGATTCGCTGCATTTATCGGGATGCGCGCGACATGCGTTTACATTCGACTCAATAAAAAATATGAAAGTTTTGTTATATAAAAACGATATAGATTCGCTGCCGTTTACAACTCCACCCGATGCTGTTGCTTTTGTTAGCGAAAAGGGATTTTTTGTAGTTGATGCTTTGAAAAATCAACCGTACAGAGTAATAACCGTAGAAGATAAAAATAATAACAACCTGTACGATGCCGGCGAAATGGTCGGTTTTCTCGACAGTATGATAATACCGGTTACATTCGGTTCGGATACAATGACAGTCGGCGACTATGAACGCGATTCAACATCAACATTCGATTATCTTCCGCTTGTTCGGATTTTTAAGGAAAATATAAACAAACAGTATCTTGTAGAATACAAACGCGAACAGGAACGAAAAGTTGTTTTATATTTTGCACAGCATTATCCTGAAATTCATTCTATTGATTTTTTTAACAGCGATTCCGTTGCGCTTGATTCCGATAAAATAATTACCGAAAAGTCATTTTTTTGCGACACCCTTACTTATTGGTTTGCAAACGACAGTGTGCCATCAAAAATGTATGCAAAAATTGTTTATACAAAACCCGACTCAACAGGAAACGAAGTCCCTACAGACGCCATTCTCAAATTCAAAGATTTTGTTAAACAGAATGATGCAGGCAGAAAAGCAAAAAAAGGCGAAAATGAAGAAAAAAACGAAATACCCAAACTTCAGATAGCAACGCGGGTAAACGAAACACTCGTAATGGAAACAGGTTTTAATTTGGTTTTTAATGCTCCGCTGACAAAAATTGATTATACAAAAATAAATCTTTATAAAATGGATGAAGAAGGTAAAAATCCTAAAAAAATTTCTTTTGAAATAACTGCCGATACAAACAATTTATGTAATTACATTTTTAATACTGATAAATGGGAATCGGGATTAGTGTATGATGCGGAATTTTTAGCCGGAGCATTTTCCGACATTTATAATCTTGAAAATGACAGTGTCCGCAAAAAAATACAAACGCCGAATATTGATAAATTCAGCACAATAAAACTTGACTTTACAAATGTTGAATGTAACTATATGGTACAACTGATAAGAAACAAAAAAACAGTTCAAACAAAACATACAAACAGCAACGGCATATTGACAATTTCGTTTGTTGAACCGGATACATATTCTATAAAAATTATTGAAGATAAAAACAGCAACAAACATTGGGATACAGGTTCGCTGAAAGAAAGACGGCAACCCGAAAGAGTCAAATTATACAAACTCGATGACGGCAAAACGACAATAAAATTTCGGCAGGGATGGGAAAACGTATTGCCTGTTGATGTAAAAAAACTTTTTGACGAATAAGCTAAGTTCAATTATATAAAACCTGATAAATATTTTCAATTACAAACTCAAAATTATTGATTATTAGTAATTTGCGTTTAATTTAATTGTGAATTATTATTGACTTTAATATAATTGAGCGCTTTCCCCGCATATCAACTTTGGACGTAATGGGTTGCGGAAATTATTACAATCTGATAAAAAAATCAGTTGGATATGGGGAAATAATATTGTTGCTGTTTCAAAAAAAATCTCATTACTGCTAAAACAAAATTTTGAATTTATTATGAAACTATAAAAAAATATTATGATTTTCATATCTGTTATACAGTAAATTATAATATTATTTTAAGAGTTTTCTTGCAATATTTTATAAATTTGTATATAAAACATATCAAATAAAACTAAAAAAACAGAATAATTTTTTTAAAATCCTTATCAAGGTAATACTGCATATAGATTTTATTAAATTTCAATTTGTAATTTAATGTGAAAAATAAAATATTTTTTAAAATTTTGTTTAAAATATTTGCATATATAAAAAATTATTTTATTAAATTTGCAGCAGAATAAAAAATAAAAATTATGAATACTCAAAAATATACACAAACTCAAATAATTATGCCTGAACGCAAAGCATATTTTTGTGTTTTGTTATTTTTATCGCTTTTCAATATTTTATCAACATATAAGCGGATTTTTTAGCCTTGCAGGCATAAAAAAACCGTCCTGCATATTAATTAACATCTCCTACCTGCGAGATTTTTTATTAACAAACACACAAAACGGCATGCAAAGGTAATACAAAACGCC
>JAISOH010000125.1 GCA_031275825.1 Prevotellaceae bacterium
CCGTTCTTAATCAAATCATTACTGTGGCAATGCGGACATTGAATTTCTATTGTATGGATCATTACTTAATATTTTTTGCAAAGATACAAAATAATCCTGATAATTTAAGACACTATCAAATTATGCTCAACAAAATAAACTATATATGCAATCTAAACAGTTTCTAATAATTTTAAAAATAAATTATAATCGCTTGCCGGCATATTATCAGTATTTCGTTTTGCAAATATTTCATCCTTTTTTATCAAACATGCATACTGACAATTTTACGTTTAATTTTGTTAGCAGGGAGCGACTGAATATTTTTTTCATTATTTTTGCGACATGTTACAGGTTGAATTTGAAAAAAACATGGAAAAACTCGGCGTTTCCAAGCGCAACGACAAAATATTGCTTGCCGTAAGCGGAGGCATTGATTCTGTTGTTATGGCAAATCTGTTTTTGGCTGCAAAATTCAACGCGGCAATTGCACATTGCAATTTTTCGCTGCGCGGAAAGGCTTCGGACAGCGATGCCGCCTTTGTTGAAGCATTTGCAAAATCGCATGACATAACGTTTCATTCAATAAAATTTGATACGGAAAATTATGCGCTCATGCAAAAAATTTCGATAGAAATGGCAGCGCGGGAACTTCGTTACAACTGGTTTGAAAATATACGCAAACAGCATAATTATTCCAAAATCGCAATCGCTCACAACAAAAACGACTCTGTCGAAACCTTTTTTCTAAATCTCGTTCGAGGCACGGGAATAAAGGGTTTGCTGGGAATTACGCCAAAAACGGAAACAATTATTCGACCTTTGCTGTTTGCTTCGCGCAGGCAAATTGAAAATTATGCAAACAGGCGCAATATTGCTTTTTGCACAGATGAAACAAACAGCAGCAACAAATTTTCACGTAACAGAATACGTAATAACGTAATTACGGAATTTGAAAAAATAAATCCGGCGTTTTTGAAAACGATGACTGAAAATATAAACCATCTTTCACAATGTTATGATGCGCTGCAATCGTTGAAAAACAAAGTAATTACCGATGTTGTCAGCATTGATGACAACGATTTTATTATTGATGTGGATAAACTGCATCAGGCAGGAAACGAGCAGTTGTGGATTTTTGAAATACTCCAGCAATTCAATTTCGGAGCCGAACGGATGGCAAATATCTGCGCCGCGCTTGATGGCAAATCAGGTAAAAAGTTTTTTTCGCCAACTCATGTTTTGCTCAAAGACAGAAAAAAATTAATCATATCGATTTTAAAATCAGAAAGATACCTGCCTGTTGAAATCAACGAAAATACCGACAGAATCGAACATCCTGCATTGAAAATAGAAAAAATGGAAAACAAAAATATTACAATAGAAAAAAAACGGAATATTGCATTTTTGAATTTTGACAAATTAAAATTTCCTCTGATATTAAGGCGATGGCAGGCAGGAGACAGTTTTACGCCTTTTGGCATGAACGGACGCAGAAAATTAAGCGATTATTTTATTGACGAAAAATTATCGCAGTTTGAAAAAGATGAGCAGTACGTTTTGACTTCAAACGGAAAAATAGTTTGGCTTGTAAATCACAGGATTGATAATAATTTCAGGATAGACGAAAATTGCAAAACCATTTTGAAGATAACATACAAACATGCAGAAAAAAAAGATTGAAAGCGAAAAGATAATTTTAGGCATCGACCCCGGAACTACAATATTAGGTTATGGTTTGATTAAAATAAACGGAAAAAATGCCGAATTGATGATTTTGGGTTCTATTGAATTGAAAAAATACGGCGACCATTATCTTAAACTTAAAACTATCTTTGACAGAATTACTCAGCTTATAGATGAATATCATCCTGACGAACTTTCGATTGAAGCGCCGTTTTACGGCAAAAATGTTCAAAGCATGCTCAAACTTGGTCGCGCTCAGGGCGTAGCCATGACTGCCGCATTGCAACGTTCGATTCCGATTTTTGAATATGCTCCGCGAAAAGTAAAAATGTCGATAACAGGACGCGGTTCGGCATCAAAAGAGCAGGTGGCTCTTACGCTGCAAAAACTACTGAAAATAAAAAACCTTCCTCAAAATCTGGATGCTACCGATGGTTTGGCGGTTGCGCTTTGTCATTACTATCAAACAAGCGGAACAGTCGGCAAAGATATTTCGCCGTATAAATCGTGGAAAGATTTTATAAATCAAAATGCAAAACGCATAAAGAAAAATTGATTCATGTTGATTGTTTATTTAGTCGCTACTTACGAATAAAAATCAGCGAAAGATAAGATATTAAAATTTCCGGTCAGTAATATATTATTGCCAATTTTTATTTATAATTTATTATTAATAAACAGTTTATGTGTTTGTTAATAAGTAACTATTTATTAAATCGCAGTCCTATGGATAAATCCATTCGAGACAGATTTTCATATTTACCATTTTCAAGTTTTATGGTTTCTGTCCTGTTTCCGTCTGTTGATTTGAATTGATTTAATGAGCCTGTTACAAGTGATAATTGAAATCCCAAAGCAAAATTTTTTGAAATACCTATATCATAACCAACGCTTAAATATAAGCCAAATGTGCTGCCTTTTAATGTTTTAGTGTCCGAAACAAGAGTTGCCTTATTTTTATATCCAAGATAGCCAAAACCAATATCTGTCAACCAGCAGTTTGTCTTTTTTGAATTAAAAAACCGTGCCGAGAAAAGCGCTCCGATAAAATTTATTTGTATATCGTCGCTCATTTTGCCGTATTTGCTTGAATTATCTTCATACGTTACCTTAACATTATTTATATTGTTATTAAACAGAGCATTATTGTATTTAAGTCCAAATCCGAACATTTCTGTAAAATAATAATACATGTCAATATTGTAATGAAATCCTGATTTTAAATCTTTCATATAATCTTTGAAATCAGGTTCGACATCGATTATTTTTGCAGTTCTGTAACTCCAGCCTCCATTTATGGCTATTCTAAAATGCGGATAAATTTCATTAAATTTAATTTTTTCCATCGGTACTTCTGCTGTTGCATAATAATTAATTTTATAATCCTTTATCCGGTTTACAGGTAATAATGTATTTCTAATTTCATCTTTATGCTTGAAAGTGAAATAAATATTATCGGTTTTTATTTTGGTTATTTTACAATTTAATGAATCGCCATCGCCGGTTACTATTAAATCTTGTGCGCCGAGAGGCATTAAAAACAAAGCCAGTAATATAAAAGTAAAAATATATTTCATGATATTAATATTTTATGTGTATAAATTTATTGTTTTTTTTCGGGAATAGATAGAATTTCCATTTGACCTATTGTATTTTCTACAAGTTCCAATTTTGGATGTCCTACAAAAAAACCTGTCGTAAGGCTGCAACGAATGTAATATTCATTACCGAATTTGATATTTATAGGAAGTTCTGCTTTGGCTTCTGTTCGCGCCCATAATGTATTTAAGCCGTCTTTATATATTTTGACAGTTTCTTTCCATTTATTCTGCGCGCGGCAAATCACCGTATCGCCCAAATGCAAATCATAATTGATTAAAACTCCGGCGCCCGAATGTCGATAAACATGTAGCAGCGCATAGTCTGCATCAATCAAAGCGCTGTCAGCATTTGCAGTAAAGTAATTATCCCAGTTATCTACTTTCAAAATATTAGCCGTTATTCTGTGGCATGAACTTCCCAAAATGGTTGGAGGAGAATGTTTTGTTATCTTTATTGCATTTCCTCCTATTTTACGTGCTTCGATTTTTGCCTTGTCAATTACCATAGTTAAATTGCAATCGACTGAAAAACCGGAATCGCCCACTTTTACCGTCCCGAGCAACTCTGCATTGTCCGGTTCGGAATCTGAAATACTCAAAACTATGACTTCTTCTTCATAGTTCAATGCTGAGTAAGTTTTACTTATACTTGTTGTAATTTTAGGCGAACATGAAACAAGCATAAATAAACATGTTAAAACAGATAGAAATTTATTCATAACATAAATTAATTTTTTTATTTTTACGATGCAAAAAAAAATATTTTGAAACACTGTCAATCCAAAATATTTTAAAATCAATTCATTTTATGTTTTCAACTTCCTGCCAAAAACTTTTCGGCATCAATGGCAGCCATGCAACCCGAACCGGCAGCGGTAATTCCCTGACGATAATGCGGATCCTGTACATCTCCTGCTGCAAATACTCCATCGATGTTTGTTTTTGTTGTTTTCCCCTTTGTAACAATATAATCCTGTTCGTCGGTTTCGACAGCAGGTTTGAAAATTCCGGTATTTGGCTGATGTCCTATTGCAAGAAAAAATCCATCAATTTCAATCTTTTTTTCTTCGCCGTTTTTGTATAAAAGCACGGCGCCCGTTACTCCATTTTCGTTTCCCGTAATTTCTTTTGTTTGATGTTCCCACAATATTTCTATATTGGGTGTATTCATTACGCGCTGCTGCATTATTGTTGTTGCACGCAAAACGTTCCTGCGTACTATCATATAAACTTTACGTGCCAAACCTGCAAGATAAACAGCTTCTTCACAAGCCGTATCGCCGCCTCCGACAACGGCAACATCTTTTTTTCTGTAAAAAAATCCATCGCATGTTGCACATGCCGAAACTCCCATTCCTCTGAACTTTTCTTCGCTTGGCAATCCCAGATATTTTGCTGTTGCTCCTGTTGCAATAATCACTGTTTCTGCCTGTATCTGTTTATCATCATCAACTGTAACAATAAAAGGACGTTGCGAAAAATTCACTTTTGTAACCATTCCGAAACGAATATCTGCTCCAAAGCGCATAGCCTGCTGTTTTAAATCATTCATCAATTGCATGCCTGTAATTCCATGAGGATAACCCGGAAAGTTTTCGACTTCGGTTGTCGTTGTTAATTGTCCTCCGACTTGTAATCCTTCATAAAGCACAGGATTAAGGTTGGCGCGTGATGTATAAATTGCCGCTGTATATCCGGCAGGTCCGCTACCTATAATCAAACATTTTGTTTTTTCCATAATTAATTACGTTAATAAATAATCTTTTTTATTTTTCAAATCTAAATATCCATTAATGTTTTAATCGTTCTGTCATTCAAATCAGGAAAATTGAAATTTGCCGTTCCATAAATTGCAGCAATCAAATATCTGTTCGATGTTCCGTAAACTTTCTGATATTGCGCCGAATTTGCAAATGCCATAAACAGAACAGTAATAAAAAAGATTTTTGTTTTTATATTTTGTATAATTTTACTGCAAATATACATGAAATTTTCGAGATTACACACAGACAGATAAAAATTTCCCGCAAAATTTACAGAGGAGACAAATAAACTAATTCTGATAATTTAGAATACTGTTTTTCTTGTTAATTATTCTGATTAAGTGCATAATTCAAAATATTTCATTAATTTTGCGCCAAGTAAAAATTTAAAAATTATGAGAATATTTAAAATCATATTGAAATCATTGGCAATTCTAATCATAGTATTAATATTGATTATAATTACCGTACCAACCTTATTCAGAGGAAAAATAGAATCTGCAGCAAAAAAAATAATAAACGAAAAAGTAAACGCACATGTAGATTTTAATAATCTGAAACTAACTATTTTTAGAACTTTTCCCAATGTAACTGCATCGCTTGAAAATATAACGGTTAGCGGTATTGATGGTTTTGAAGGCGACACTCTTGCCGATATTAAATCAATTGCGGTAGTTGTTGATGTTTGGGCGCTTATAAAAGGCGATTTTGTAATAAAATCGGTGTTGATTGACAATCCTCAGATTAAAGCCCGTTTGCTTGCCGACGGCAATGCCAGCTGGAATATTATGAAATCGGATGAAACAGTTGTTGAGCAGACAGAAGCAGAATCATCGTCCGAATTTAAATTAAGCCTTGAAAAATTGGAAATTAAAAATGCAAATATTGCATATTCGGATGAATCGGATGAAATGTTTGCAGGCATTAATAATTTGTATCTTGCTTTGAAAGGCGAACTTTCGTCCAGCCGAGATATAATTACATTATCAACAAAATCGGAAAGCATAAACGTTTACAGCAAAAATTCTCAAATTCTGTCGAACATGGCGATTGCAATAAACGGAAGCATCGATGCCGACTTTGCCAACAATATATTTACATTGAAAGAAAACGAAATACAGATAAACAAAATGACGTTGAAAGCCGATGGTACAATAAAAAACAATAGTAACGGTATTGATTTTGACTTGATTTACGGATTAAAAGTTCCATCATTAAAATCACTGCTGGGATTAATTCCGCCCACAATTATAGCCGAAGTAAACGACATAGAAACACAGGGCGACTTGTCGATGAACGCAACAATGAAAGGATTGTTAAACGAAAAATCAATGCCTGTCATAACGCTTGCATTGAAAGTAAAAGATGGCTACATAAAATATTCGGGATTTTCGGAAGCAATAAAAAATCTTAATATAGATATTGATATGATTCTGAACAAAAACAAAGATGCAAACAGCGTGATTAATCTGTCAAAATTCAGTTTGTCCGTAATCAACAATCCGTTTACCGTTTCAGGTAAAATACTTTATCCGTTTACCGATCCTGACATGCATTTCACTACAAGCGGCAAGATTGATTTTGCATCATTACGCAAATGTTTGCCTCTTGTAAATGTTTCGCTCGATGGTACGCTCAATGCAAACATAGCGTTTGCAGGATTATTGTCGCAAATAGAAAACAAACAGTATGAAAAAATTATGCTGAACGGCAGTTTATCGTTAAACAGTTTCAAAATGAAACTTAACGGAATGGCTTCGGACATAGATATAAACAATGCATCGCTAACGTTCAAACCCGCATATTGCGAACTTAATTCGTTTGATGCAAAAATGGGAAAAAGCGATTTGCATCTTTCCGGACATTTTGAAAACATGTTGCCTTACGTATTCAAAGGCAGTTCATTGAAAGGAAATCTTAATTTAAAATCTGCACTGTTCGACTGTAATGACTTTTTAAGCATTAGCCCAAGCCCTGACGCCGACAAGTCTGCAAGCATTTCGGATACCGGAGTTATAATTTTGCCGTCAAATATTGATTTTGCAATAAGGGCAAATGCCGATAAACTTGTTTACGACAATATTACAATGACAAATTTTGTTGGCAACATAAGCATGAAAGAAGGAAAATTGAATCTCGAAAAAATAGAAAGCAGCACCGCGGGCGGACAAATAAACGTTTCAGGTTCGTACTTTGCTCAAAATAACGACAAAGCCGATGTGAAAATGAATTTATCACTTGCAAATGTTGATATTAACGATGCTGTAAAAACGTTTGACATTTTTGGAAAATTTGCGCCAGTACTGAATACTGCAAGCGGTAAGGTAAGCCTGTCGCTCGATTTAAATTCCGAACTTGATAAAAACATGAATATCGACTATAAGACACTAAACGCCGAAGGCTCTTTCAAAACCAAAGATATACAGATGGTTGCCAACGAAAGCATTAACAAACTGGCAGATTTGCTGAAAATCGACAGCGTAAAATCAATAAAAAACGTAAACCTTAACTTTGCAATAAAAAACGGCAAAATAAAGGTAAATCCATTTGATGTAAAATTAGGTAACTTTGACATGAAAATAGGAGGAGAGCACGGACTTTCCAATGATTTAAACTACGATGCCGATGTTGATATTCCGGCAGGAAAAATAGGCTCTGAAATCAACAGCGCATTATCAAAGTTAGGACTTGCAAGTTCTGGTACAAGCAAAGTAAAAGTAGGAGTAAAAATTACGGGAACATTGAAACATCCTGCATTCAACATTGGTTTGCCCAAATATGGAAGTGCGGCTTCGTCTGTACTTGGCAGCGATGCCGGCAATATACAGGGAACAGTAAAGACAACAGTTGATTCCCTGAAAAATCAGGCAAAAGAAAAAATAGAATCTGTTATTGATTCGGCAAAAAACAAGGTAGAAGAAAAAATAAAGGACAAAGCGACAAACTTTTTAAATAATCTGCTGAATAAAAACAAATAATAAAAACCGTTTGAAAATTTACGGTTTTATTGCTTACTGCTGACAATCATACGCTCATAAACAACTGCACAAACAGTTTGTCAGTAATAAATTGCAAGCAGAAATTAATGAATAAAAATGCATGGTCTTATGCAATACTGGTTAAAATTATGCAAAATATGAACAAAAGTTTTTTTCTTCTTTTGCGTCAAGGCAAATTAACAGAAACATACAAAGATTGAAGATGTTATTTGTCTTATCTTTCGCTGATTTTTTTCGTAAGAAACGCGACTATTTAAAAACGAAACATCACTACTGTAATTATGCTTTAACAGCATTTTTACTGAATGATGTTTCATTTATGAATATTTGATACCTTATCAAATTATTTTCCCATTATTTCTTCAATTTCTTCAACCGTTACAGGAATACGTTTTTTACCAAGCAGTCGGCAACCGTTTTCGGTAATAAGTAAATCATCCTCAATACGCACGCCGCTTACGTCCATATATTCGTTTACTCTGTCGTAATTTATAAAGTCTTTGTTGATTTTTTCGCTTTTCCATTTGGCAATAAGTTCCGGAATAAAATAAATTCCCGGTTCATCCGTAACAACAAAATTTTTCTGCAATCGGCGTCCCATTCGCAGCGATGATGTTCCGAACTGGTCTGAACGTACGGTTTCATCATCATAGCCTACATAATTTTCTCCAATATTTTCCATATCGTGAACATCAAGTCCCATCATGTGTCCAAGCCCGTGAGGAAAGAAAAGAGCATGAGCTCCGTTTTCTACGGCATCATCAACATTTCCGCGCATTATTCCCAAACTGCATAAGCCGCGTGTTATTATTTTTGCCGTTTCAAAATGTATGTTTTTGTAGGTTACATCTGGTTTTGCAAGTTCTATTGTTTTATTGTTTGCTTCGAGTACAATACTGTAAATGTCTTTTTGTTTTTGCGTAAATTTCCCGCTTACAGGTATTGTTCTTGTAAAATCCGAACAGTAATTCATTTCGTTTTCGGCGCCTGCATCTGTTATTAACATTCTGTTTCCGGCAAGTTTTTGACTGTGGTCGTGATTATGTAAAATATGTACATTTTGCGACAATATCACAGGAAACGAAATATATCCGTTGTTTGCTATTGTAATTCCTTCGATTATTCCTGCAAGCTCGTATTCCATCAATCCCGGTTTGCACATTTTCATTACGGATGTATGCATTTTATAACCTGTGTTACAGGCTTTTTCTATTTCTTCTATTTCGTATTCATCTTTTACCGAACGCATATCTATCACTGCTTTTATAAATTTTTGAGAAACATAGTTTTTTATATGTTTTGATTTTATTCCCAAGAGCGTTGACAGCATTTCGGCGTTATCCTGACGGTATTGAGGCAAAAAATGAATTTTTCGTCCTAAACGCACTGCACTGTTTATATATGTAAAAAGGTCTTTGTGCGGATATACCGAATTTACTCCTGCCCGCGATCCTTTTTCCTTTACCGATTCTTGCGGTCCCATCCATATTATGTCGTCAATATCAATATCGTTCATATACAAACATTCTGTATCTTTGTCAATATCTATTACTGCAGCGCAGTCAGGATAATTGATTCCCCAGTAATATAAAAACGTACTGTCCTGACGGAATCTGTAAGTATTGGATGGATAATTCATCGGAGATTCGCCGTTTCCTACAAACAGCAATAATCCGGTACGAAACATTTTTCTTAATCTGTTTCTTCTTTCTATGTAAACTTTTGTGTCAAACATTGTTTTATACCTTTTAAATTAGTTGTTATTTTAAGATTAAATATTGATAAAATAGATTTTTATAAAAATAATAAAAAACTCTTTGTTTTTTAAACAAAGATACAATATTAATGTCTAATTATATGTATAATATTTAAAAAAAGTTGGAAATGTTTTTAATTTAAGTTAATAAATCTGTCGCCGAAATATGATTTTTGTGTAATAATCTGAAATGCACATTGTAATATTTTGCAAATCAATAAATAACGCAAAAAAATATTTGCTGCCGTTTTTTGTTTTTTATCGGATTTATCATGAAATTGAACATGAAATTTGACATTTGCCGTTTTTCAAATATTTTTTTACCTTTGCGTTATGGAACAGTTTATAGTATCGGCACGAAAATATCGACCGCTTACATTTGCAAGTGTAGTAGGTCAATCGGCGATTGCACAAACATTAAAAAATGCAATCGAGCGTAAACAGTTGGCGCATGCATATCTTTTCTGCGGACCTCGCGGAGTAGGAAAAACGACATGCGCGCGTATTTTTGCAAAAACAATTAATTGTTTCAATCCCGATGAAAATGGCGATGCCTGCGGAAAATGCGAATCGTGTAAAGCTTTTGCCGAAAATCGTTCGTACAATATTCACGAACTTGATGCAGCGTCAAACAATTCAGTTGAAGATATTCGTAATTTGATTGACCAGGTGCGTGTTCCGCCGCAAATAGGAAAATACAGCGTATATATAATCGATGAGGTTCACATGTTGTCAACAGCTGCTTTTAACGCTTTTTTAAAAACACTTGAAGAACCGCCTGTACATGCGGTTTTTATTCTTGCAACAACAGAAAAACACAAAATAATCCCGACAATTCTTTCCCGTTGCCAGATTTATGATTTTAACAGAATAGGTATAGAAGATGCTGTTACTTATATCGAAAAAATTGCAGGAAACGAAAATATTGATTATGAATCAGAAGCATTGCATATAATTGCGCAGAAAGCAGATGGCTCAATGCGTGACGCTTTGTCGATATTCGATCAGGTTGTATCGTTTTGCGGAACAAATGTTACTTATGCCAAAGTTATTGAAAATCTCAATGTACTTGATTACGAGTATTATTTCAATCTGACAAATGCTTTTATTTCAGGCGATTACTGCAGTGCTCTGGTGATTTTCGATGAAATTCTGGCAAAAGGTTTCGATGCACAATATTTTATTCGCGGTTTAAATTCTCATTTTCGCGACTTGCTTGTTTGCAAAGATACGCGCACGGTATCCCTGCTTGAAGTCGGCGCTACAATTGCTGAATCGTATAAAAAGCAAGCCGAAACTTGCAGCGTTAATTTCCTGTTTACCGCACTGGATATTACCAACGCCTGCGATGTAGGATATAAAACAAGTTCAAATCAACGCCTGCATATTGAACTGGCACTTTGCAAACTTTCAAACATAACGGTTACGCGTAAAACAGAAGAACGGCAACCTGTGAAAATTGTTGAAAACATTGAAACAAACAAAAAAGAAACAAATATCGGGCAAATTATTGAACAGACAAATACAGGCGACATTGAAGAAAAGCCTGAAAATAATATTAAATTTGATGAAATAAAAGATAAAACAACAGTTGCAGTACGCCATGAAACAGTATCGATAAAAGGTTTTTCGAGTTTAACGGAATCAATAAATAACGAACATAAAAATACAAAACAGGAAGAAAACGACACATTGCAAATGACTGAAGATTTTACCGAAGAACAGTTATTGACGGCATGGAAAAACTGCGCTGAAATATTTATGAAAAAAAATACGCGGTTTGCAAGTGCCATGATAGCTGCAAAACCTGTTCGCGAAGCCGGAAACCTTATTGTTTTCAACGTTCAGCAAATTGTGCAAAAAAATGCGCTTGAAGAAAAGGGAATAGCAAAAAATATTTGTCTTTATTTGCAGAAAGAACTGAAAAACACTTCTGTAAAATTGGAGGTTCGCGTTGATCAAAGCGGCGACAAAATTAACGTTCCAAAACTTTATACCGATATTGACAAAGAAAAATATATGCGCGAAAAAAATCCTGAATTTGCAAATTTTCAAGCAGCGTTTGAACTGTATGATGCAAAATGATTTTTCCGTTCCTTACAGGTGGAAAGGCAAATATTAAACAATTCATAAAAATCAACTATATAAACAGTCGTTCCTTACGGATAAAAATTGGCAATGATATATATTTCTTATTTTGCCGTGATACGGAAGAATCTGCAACAAATAATTGACATATAGATAATTGAGAATGAGACAGAGCAGGGTAGGGGCAAAAAAAATGCCCGAATAATGACGCACTTCCTGACCTTGTGTAAATCTTTAAATCATAAATTACTGAATTTTTTGCCTTCAAAATCTTCAATACATTTTTTCCATTCGGCGGGAACGGGAAACGATGTATTGTTTTTTACATCAAGGGTTGAAAATATGCAGTTGGATTTTACTTTTACATTTCCTTTTTCGTCAATAATCTGCTGATTTACGGATATGCTGCGGTTACCGATTTTTACAACTTCGGTTGTAACAAATATTGTGTCGTCAATCAGTGTTGGAAGTAAAAAATCGTTGTCGGTATGGACAACAACAACAGTTTTTTCATTCCACTTTATAAATTTTCCGATGGTTTTTTTTAAATAATCCAACCTTGCTACGTCCATATATTGTGAATATATTGAGTTGTTTACATGTCCGAGCCTGTCGATGTCGCTGAAACGGATTTGTATTTGAATTTTGTGCATTACTGTTTAATGTTTGAATTATTTTCTGATTACTTCGACTTCGTTTTTCAAGCCTAATTTTATTATTGCAGATGGTTTTTTTGCAGGTTTTCCTTCAAAAAATTTATTTACCGCAAAGTCAATCCCGTTAAGTATTTCAGGTGATATTTCATTAAATTCCAGCGGAGATTTTTGTCCCGATATATTGGCAGATGTTGATACTATCGGGCGGTTTAAGGCAAATATCAGATGTTTGCAAAATTGGTGGTTTACTACGCGAATTCCTATTGTTCCATCTTCGGCAATAAGATTGCCGGCAAGGTTTACGGCTTGCGGATAGATAATTGTAAGCGGAGTA
>JAISOH010000063.1 GCA_031275825.1 Prevotellaceae bacterium
AGAAAATATATCCCTATACCGATTTGTTACGGCATGATCTCGAAATGAAAGAGCCGGGACGCGTACAGCTATGCCGCACAACACCGCTCTGGGGACGCGGATTAATGCAGATAGTTTCCGGCCACACCGACAGACTGCACGATTTGCGCGCACGAAACACGGAAGAAGCTATACTTTGGCATGGCGGCGAAGCAAAGGACTGTAAGGAAAAGTTTCGCAAAATGTCAAAAGAAGACAGAGATGCTCTTATAAAATTTCTGGATGCAATTTAGAATAATCGATAATTGAAAAAGCGCGTCATTACGGAATAAAATGACGAAGGCAAAACGTCATTGCGAGGAGCATAGCGACGAAGCAAACCAGAGCAGGAGTAAAATATTTTTTGCCCGAATAAAGAGAATAATAATAAACGTAAGTCCGGATTGCTTCCTGCTTCGGGCTAACGCCCTCGCTTTCGCAATGACGAATAAACAGGATGCAGTGCGTCATTGCGGAATAAAATGACGAAGGCAAAACGTCATTGCGAGGAGCATAGCGACGAAGCAAACCAGAGCAGAGGAACGTCATTGCGAACGAAGTGAAGCAAACCAGAAAAAATAATGAATATAAAACGGCAAATAAAACAATGTGCAATATCCGGATTGCTTCCTGCTTCGGGCTAACGCCCTCGCTTTCGCAATGACGAACAAACAGGACGCAGCGCGTCATTGCAGAATGAAATGACAAAAGCAAAACGGTATTGTTTATTATTACTTTCATTGTCAATTATCAACTGTCAATTAAAAAAAAGTGAACGGTAAAAAATATTCAAACTGCCGGACGAACAATTCAGACCGAAAAGTTCAGAATACATGGTGGATTCTAAATAATGTTTCAAACATTAAACGGAAATCGTCCGGATTCTGAATAATGTTTGAAACATTGAACGGAAATCATCCGGATTCTGAATAATGTTTCAAACATTGAACGGAAATCATCCGGATTCTGAATAATGTTTCAAACATTGAACGGAAATCATCCGGATTCTAAATAATGTTTCAAACATTGAACGGAAATCGTCCGGATTCTAAATAATGTTTCAAACATTGAACGGAAATCATCCGGATTTTAAATAATCGGAAACCGGTTAAACGGAATTATATAAAACAATGAATTAAATTAAAACATTTTATTAATGAAACTGAAACATATAAAATGGTATGCCTTTGGAATATTAATAATCATAACGGCTGTACTTGCTGTTGCAACCGTAACTGAAAAAATTTTCGGAACGGATTTTGTTGCCTGCTGTATTTACGGCGCATGGTGGTTTGTTGCATTATGGTGCGCTCTGGCAATAATGTCGTTTGTTTATATAGTCGGTCGCGCATTATATCGCCGCAAAACGGTATTTGTTCTGCACTGCGCATTTGGCATGATACTGCTTGGAGCATTGGTTACTTTTCTCACCGCCAGACGTGGATATATGCATATACGGCAGGGAGAAATATCGAATGAATATGTTTCCGAAAAAACCGGAATACCTCAAAACCTGCCTTTTGATGTCAAACTGGTGCTTTTTGACATAGAGTATCATCCCGCCTCATACGAGCCTGCCGATTTTATCAGTTTCCTGAAAATAGATAATGAAATATGCCGTGTTTCGATGAATAAAATATATTCACACAAAGGATACAGATTTTGCCAAATGGATTACGATACCGATGAAATGGGAACCGTGTTGATGATAAATCACGACCCTTATGGCATATCAGTTACATACACAGGATATTTTTTGCTTGCACTGTCGATGCTGATTATACTTTTGGTTAAATTCAGATGGCGGATATTTTACATTTTTATACCTCTTGCCTGTTTGTGGTATTATATTTCTCAATTAAATCAGATGACTCCTGTATTACGTTCGCCAATGCTTGCCGCTCACGTTTCGGTAATAATGCTGTCGTATGCTCTTTTTGTTTTTATTACGGCAACAGGCATCACAGGCGTCTTGTCGAAACGTTTAAGAGTCAAACTTTATAAATTGAATCAAAGCTTGCTTTATCCCGCCCTGTTTATGCTTGCAGCAGGAATATTTATCGGCGCAGTATGGGCAAACATTTCATGGGGACGTTACTGGGGCTGGGATGCAAAAGAAACATGGGCGCTTATAACAATGCTGGTTTATGCAGTACCAGTTCACGGAAGCAGTTTTTCGATGTTTCGCAATCCCGTAAAATTTCACACATACTGCATATTTGCTTTTTTTGCCGTTGCCGTTACTTTTTTTGGCGTATCGTATTTTTTGGGAGGAATACACAGTTATGTTTAACGGATCTGTATCATCTTTTGAGCAGTTTTCTTAAACGTTTGAGAAAATTTCTCGAAAATCGGAGTAATTTGCTTGGAAGTCTGATCGAAAAAACAAATAATTCTCAATTATTCCGGTTTGCTTCCTGCTTCGTTGAGATAGCAGAAAGCAATGACGCACTTGTCAGCTCGGACAAAACATGTTTTGCTTCTACACAATTCGCAATGACTGACAAAACAAATTATCTATTGTCAATTATCAATTAATAGCAGGTAAACGGTTTAATGCGCTGTTAAGGATGGCTAATTATCAATCATTTTAAAAGGGCAGCAGACATTCATTACTGTTTAATATTTCAAAACTTTGTATTCCACTCGTCTGTTTTCTTCAAATTTTGTATCATTGCATCCGGACTTTGAACAGTTACAATCGTTTGCAGGATTTGTTGCTCCGTATTCCTTAACTGTTATGCGGTTTGCATCTATTTTGCCAAATGTTACCAGATAATTTTTAACAGCCTCTCCTCTTTTAAGCGATAATTTCATATTATACGAATCATTTCCACGACAGTCGGAATAAGATGGTAATTCCAGAACTGCCGCAGGATATTGTCTCATAAATATTATAATATCCACAAGTGCCGGAATTTCACTGTCGCGTATGTCATATTTATTGAAATCAAAATAAACGTATTTTATTTTACCGCTTTTGAGCATTTCTTCAAAAATAATATCTGGTCTGACTTTGGGTTCAGGTTCTTGTTTTGCTGCTGTTTCTACTACTTTTACCGTATCGCAGATTATTTGCATTTTCAATGGTTCAAAAAAATATATATGGTCAATTCCGCTGCGGTTGGAAGATAAATATCCTGTATCTTCGCCAATAAACGATATTGCAAAATCATCTCCTTCGGAATTAAACGGATAGTCCATACGAACAGGTTTTCCAAAAGAATTTCCGTTGTATGTACAGACAAATAAATCCAGTCCGCCTGCGTTTTCTGTGGTTGATGAGAAATAAAAATTGCCTTTTGTATCAAATCGCGGAAACCTTTCGTCTCCGGTTGTATTTATTTCGCTTAAATTTTGAGGTTCTCCCCAACTTCCATCGCTGTTGCGTTTGCTGCGATAAATATCTGTTCCTCCTTTTCCTCCTTCTCTGTTTGATACAAAATACAGATATTTTCCATCGGGAGATAAACACGGGTCGCCTGTTGAAAAATTATTTCCGTTATGTTGAAACGGCACAGGTTCCGCCCATTCTCCATTTGCGTCTTTAACGCTTATAAGTATTTGTAATGTGTATATATATGTGCCGGATTTGAACAAGCTTCTTTTCGATTTTGATGCCACCGTTCCGGATACCGTAAAATAAAATTCTTTTCCATCTTTGCTGATAAACGGCGAACCTATTTTGTCGTATTTTTCAAGTGCAGGCAATTTTAAGTCCGTGTTGTTTTTGTCTAAAATAAACAATTTGGAATCGAAAACATCATTTTTGCTTACATTTGCCTTGTTATCAACAAATATAACCTGTCCGTTAAATGAAATTGCGCCCCAGTTGCCGCCATCGCTTGTTGGTATTTGCTTTAATTTATATGTTTTTTCCTGTGCAAAGGCTATTGTTGAAAGTGCCATTAGTGCCGTGATTATGTATTTTTTCATATATTTTTTATTTGCGTGTTAATATTAAATTTAATCAGTTATGTTCTTATATTTTGACATATTTTACAATATTAATTAATTCTCTGATTTGTCGTATTTATTAATCACAAATAACATGCCAAAAATATTTTGATGACATTTGCATTTAATGATGCTGTTTAATAATATTTGTCAACGAGGTTATTTACAGTCTTTTTCCTGAAAACAGTTTGAAATATAATTGTTGTTAAAAAATCGAAAACAGATATTGTATTAATCGAAATCTTACTCATTTGATTTTTGTGTAACATGATGAGAAAATTTTTATTCCATGCGGTTTGAGGTATTTTGAGTGTAAATATTTTTCCGTGTCTTTTTAAGGCAGATGCGTTTATTCATACTTTTCTTCGCCGCGTTCGTAGCGCAAATATTTTGCCGACAGATAGGCAATCATTTTTGCAATAGCTTCTATTGCCTGACGCGTTTCCATTGAAATTTCGCAATTTTTGAGATTCAGCAGCATGCGCGCGTATAAAGCATGAAAACACAGTTCAAGTTCACTTTGTTCATGCCGTTCCAATTTTTTACCGAAATCAGTTATCGATGGTTTTGCTGTTTGATAAAGTTCTGCATATTTTTCATCTTTCCGTAAAAGGTATAAATGAACATCATTCAGGTCGGCAATCAAATGCAGCGAATGCGATGTGTGTCCCGACTGCTGTTTTTTTTCAAACTGTAATAACTGTACCGTTCCCATGTACCATGCAAAAGTTTGTTTTTTTATGTTTTCGTCAACTTGCAAAGGTTCAACCAGCGTTTTATAAATTTGCGCCCCGTCAAAATTCAATGCGCGCAACAAATCTTCCATCTGCCATAGATACAAAATATATTCGGCTATGTTTTCTCTTCGTTTTTGTTTTGCAATCAGCATTGTAATTTATAAAATTGTCAATGTTTGTAAATAATTTCCATTATACATTATTCAATATCATTCATAAGACTGTCTAAAATTCGTCTTTCCTTTTTTGTAGGTCTGCCGCTACCTTTGTCGCGATGTATAAATGCGGTAACGTTTTTTACGTCAAGTTTGGCAATTTCTTCCTGCGGCGTCAGATTTTCGGCATACAGCGCTACATTTTTTACAGGCTGGCGATTTTCTGCAATACCAATAACGCGATAGGTGTAAACAACGGGCAATTTGCGTATGGTAACAATCTCTCCTTTTTTTACTGTTCTCGATGGTTTACATTCGATATTGCTGATTATTACTTTTCCGTGTTTGCAGGCATTTGCCGCTTCGCTTCGCGTTTTGTAAATCCGCACTGCCCACAGCCATTTGTCAATTCTTACCTCAGCCATTTGTGTTTTAATTCAACAGGAAATATGCTAAATACTGTTTCTTGGAAAATCTGATTTTGACTTTTCTTTTGTATTGAAAATATTCATTGTCCGTTCTATTCCGACAGTAACAAATGATATAATGGCATGATGCACTGTTTTGAGTTTTTCGGGTAATATTTTCATTTCTTCGCTGTTCCAGTCATCCAAAACGTAATTTGTCTGTCCTCCCTGCAAAAAATCATGTCCTATTCCGAATCTTAACCGGTTATAATTGTTATGTCCAAATATTTCGTTAATATTTTTCAATCCGTTATGTCCGCCATCGCTGCCTTTGCTTCGTATGCGTATTTGCCCGAAAGGAAGCGACAGGTCGTCAAGTATTACCAGCAAATTTTCGACAGGAATTTTTTCCGCCTGCAGCCAGTATGCAACAGATTTTCCGCTCAGATTCATATATGTGGATGGTTTCAGCAGCCACACCGAACGACCTTTGATTTTTACTTCGCTTAACGCTCCATACCTGAGCGTGCTAAAAGCAACATTGGACGCTTCCGCAAAAGAGTCCAATGCTTTAAATCCTGCATTATGTCGCGTATTGGCATATTCGGCGCCGATATTGCCAAGACCTGCTATCAGATATTTCACTTTAACAGATAAATTATTAACTCTTTTGTTCTTCTGCCGTTGCTGCAGCTCCCAGTGCCGCTCTGGTCATTTTAACAGAGCAAATAATGTTTGATTTTGGCGTAATGATATTCAATTTATCAAATAATAAATCGCCTACGCAGATAGATTTTCCAAGTTGCAGATTTGTAATATCCACAGGAAGTTCGTCAGGAAGTTCGCTAATTAATGCCGAAACTTTGATTTTACGGATTAAAACCTGTAATTTGCCGCCTTGCTTTACTCCTTCGGAATGTCCTGTAATTTCTACAGGAATGTCGATTGCAACAGGTTTGTTTTCGTCAATATTCAGAAAATCGATGTGTAATATTTCGTCTGTTACCGGATGAAATTGCATGTCTTTGAGAATACAGGTGTGAATTTTACCGTCAATGGCAATTTCAACGATGTAAGAAAAAGGAGTGTAAATAAGTTCTTTCAACTCTTTTTCAACCAGAACAAAATTCTTATTTTCTGCTTTATTGCCATAAAGTACGCATGGTACAAGTTTCTGTTTGCGCAGTACTTTACTGTCTTTTTTACCAAGATTGGTTCTTGATTGACCGTTTAATTTGATTGTTTTCATTTTATTTAAACTAATAATTGCTACTCAGATTTATTTGATTTTCAAAAAATCCCCATCACAACCTTAATCGAAAGGATAATTTTGGGAGTGCAAAGGTAATAATTATTACAGATAAAAAAAAGAATTTGCGTAAAATTGTAAATTTGCAGATTCAACAAGTGAATGCAACTTTTTATTTATTTGTTCAAAAAATCATATCCGGGAAATGCAAAATTGTAACTTTCCCTGTCTTCGATTAATTTTATGATGAATGTTCATGATTTTTATCTGTTCAAACCGGCGCAGTATTTATTAATTAAATAAAAATCACAAATTCAATAAGATATAAAAATAAAAGTTAAAAAAAGTCTTTCAGATTAATTTATTTCATATAAATTTCAAATAATTTGCATGTTATTTTGTCAAAAATTGTAATTTTGCACCGTAAAACAAAATAACAGATAATGAAAAATATTTTAATAATAGGTTCGACAGGACAAATAGGTTCTGAACTTACAATGGAACTGCGTAAACGCTATACGGGAAATATTGTTGCAGGCTATATACTTTCGGCAAAGCCGCAAGGCAGACTGCTGGAATCGGGGCCCTCGGCTGTTGTAGATGTTACAAATGTGCAACAAATTGCCGAAGCCGTTGATAAATATAACATAGACACTGTTTATAACCTTGCAGCTCTGCTTTCGGCTGTTGCCGAATCAAAGCCACAACTTGCATGGACTATAGGCATGGGCGGGCTGTTTAATGTTTTGGAAGTTGCACGCGAAAAAAAATGCGCCGTATTTACTCCAAGTTCTATCGGCGTATTCGGCAACAATTCACCAAAAGACAAAACGCCTCAGGATACGGTTCTCCAGCCGCGTACCATGTACGGAGTAACAAAAGTTTCGGGCGAACTGCTCAGCGATTATTATTTTATCAGGTTTGGAGTAGATACTCGCTCGGTGAGGTTTCCGGGGCTTGTTTCAAACGTAACACCTCCGGGCGGAGGTACAACAGATTATGCTGTTGACATATACTATTCGGCAATAAAAACAGGAAAATTTGAATGTCCTCTCAGTGCCGGTACTTATATGGACATGATGTATATGCCCGATGCGCTCGAAGCTGCAATCACGCTGATGGAAGCTGACCCTGCTCGCCTTGTTCATCGAAATTCGTTTAATGTTACGGCAATGAGTTTTTGCCCGCAAACAATTTATGAAGCCATAAAAAAACGCATTCCCGATTTTGAAATTACGTATAATATTGACCCGTTGCGTCAATCTATTGCCAACTCGTGGCCTAACTCTCTTGACGATGCCTGCGCCCGTAACGAATGGGGATGGAATCCTTATTGGGACCTGGAAAAAATGACGGATAACATGTTGAAAATTCTTGGAGAAAAACATAAAAAAGGATTGATATAACCTGTTGTGCATTTAATAAGATTTACAGGACGGTTAAAGACAAATAAATTGAGGTATTGAATCATCGTTAAAGCTGTGATTTTAGATATAATTCTTATAGCCAAACCGCCAAAAGTTTTAGCAAAATTAACATTCATAGAGAACTGTCCGTCAAGCTGCGCAAACAAGGTTTCAATTTGTTTACGTTTTCGGCGTTTTAATTTGGAAAATTCGGTCGGGTTCAGTTGGTTACAATCTAATGAACGGAAAGTTTTATTTGGCTGTCTGATTTGTGAAAAACTTTCAATATGCGAGCAGGTTGCCGTCAGTTTTTCAAGAATAATTTTGTAATTTTGTAGGAGATTGTTCATTATTATATTTATTTTAATTATCTTAAAACTAAGCAAATATACGATTTTTTGTCAAATGAACAATCTTTTTTTATTTTTTTCTAAATGTACAACGGGTGTTAATGTAAAATGATACGAGAATTTGAATATAAGGATAAACCGAAGATACAACGGCTTTTCGCTATATTGACGGGAGCGATGCTTTCAGAATCCGATTTAACGAACAGGCTCGACTTTATTAAGAATAGCCCGGCAGACTCGTTGTATGTCTATGATTTGGATAACAAAGCAGTAGGTCTGCTTGGATTCAGGATTCGTGAAAATATAGAAGAACACAGCCGATACGGCGAAGTTTCGGTAATAGTGTCATGTCACTCCTTAAATGTCGGATAAAGCCTGCGTAATTTTATCCTTGCGTCTTCCGTCGTAAATTGCCAGTTTATTTTAGCATCTATATTGTTTCTCGCATCTTCCCATGCTTTTACTTCTTTTTTGATTTCTTCCATAGAATCAATTCGTCGATTCAAACATTG
>JAISOH010000147.1 GCA_031275825.1 Prevotellaceae bacterium
TTTGTTTTTCAAAGAATGAACAAATACATGACAATATTATTGGAATGTATATTGAAAAATTTTATTACAAAACCGGAATTTATGGAAATAATTAACCATACAATTTGAGACACTACCGAAATTTTGCATGTGAAAATAAAAAAAATAACCCTGTCAAGTTTATAAAATTGCATTACCTTTGCAAATGTTTATTCATAAAAAACAAGTGAAAAATATAATATTATGACAATTTCTTATAAATGGCTGAAGGAATATCTCAATTTTAGCGAAACGCATGAGCAAATCGCCGAAATACTTACAAACATTGGTCTCGAAGTTGAATCTGTAGAAGTACGCGAAACCGTTAAAGGCGGACTTGCCGGCATAGTTATCGGGAAAGTGCTTACCTGTGAAAATCATCCCGATTCCGACCATTTGCGCATAACAACTGTAAACGTTGGCGTCGAACAGCCTTTGCAAATTATTTGCGGAGCGCCGAATGTTGCCGCAGGGCAAAAGGTTGCGGTTGCCACAATAGGCTCTACGCTTTATTTTTCATCGGGAGATGAAGTAAAAATAAAACGTTCCAAAATTCGCGGCGTCGAATCGTTCGGAATGATTTGCGCCGAAGATGAACTCGGCATTGGCAGCGACCATTCGGGAATCTTGGTAATTGACACAAAAGAGCCGGAAGGAACGCCTGTTAATAAAATTTTTGAAATTGAAAACGATTATATATTCGAAATAGGATTAACTCCAAACCGGATAGATGCGGCTTCGCATTATGGCGTTGCACGCGATTTGGCGGCTTATTTGAAATCAAACGGCAGCAATGTTTCGTTAAAACTTCCAGAAATTGACAACTTCAAAATCGACAATACTGACAATACTTACGAAATAGTTGTAGAAAATACGGAAGCATGTCCGCGTTATGCAGGAATTACTGTTTCCAACATTAAAATTGCTCCTTCACCCGACTGGCTGCAAAAACGACTGAAATCAATAGGAATAAATCCGAAAAACAATGCAGTAGATATTACCAATTTCATTGTTCACGAACTCGGACAGCCTTTGCACGCCTTTGATGCAGACAAAATAGACGGTAAAAAAATTGTAATAAAAACCTGCGCCAAAGGAACATTATTTACCACTCTTGACGGCATTGAACGCAAACTCGACAACAATGATTTAATGATTTGCAGCGCAACGCATCCAATGTGTATTGCAGGCGTGTTTGGAGGACTGGATTCAGGAATTTCGGACGAAACTGAAAATGTATTTCTCGAATGTGCATATTTCAATCCCGTGTGGATCAGAAAAACCGCACGGCGACACGGATTGCACACCGATGCCTCGTTTCTTTACGAGCGCGGAACCGACCCTGATATTATTCCTTATGCCATTCGCCGCGCAGCACTGTTGTTTAAAGAAATTACAAAAGGCGAGATTTCATCGGAAATCACAGATATTTTCGACAAGCCATTTGAACCCTGCCGCATAGAATTATCTTACAAAAATATAAACAGGCTGACAGGGAAAAAAATTGACAGCGATAAAATAAAAATAATACTTGCATCTCTCGAAATCAAAATAATCAATGAAAACGAAGATAAACTTTTTGTAGAAATTCCGCCATACAGAGTAGATGTTATGCGCGAATGCGATGTGATTGAAGAAATACTCAGAATTTACAGTTACAACAATGTTGATTTACCTGAGGAATTACGCTCTGCCCTTTCGTATCCGCCAAAACCCGACAGCGAGGAAGTAATTAATATTGTTGCCGAGTTTTTGTCGAATAACGGTTTTACCGAAATAATGTCAAATTCGTTGACATCAGTTTCATATTACGAAGGGCTGAAAAATTTTGACGCAAAAAATCTGATTAAAATTTTAAATCCTCTGAGTAACGAACTTAACGTCATGCGCCAAACCCTTGTATTCAACGGACTTGAAGCCATTGCTCGCAATGCAAACAGAAAAAACAGCGATTTGAAACTTTACGAATTTGGAAATGTTTATTCATATAATCCCGACAAAGCCGATGGAACATTGAAAAGTTACAGTGAAGACTATCGACTTGCGATTTTTGTAACAGGCGTAAATACACAACTTTCGTGGAACGTTAAATTTGAAAAATCAACATTCTTTACACTGAAAAAAACAGTTGAACGTTTATTGTTACGCACAGGCATAAACATCGATGAACTGCAAACAAGTGCAAATACAAATCCCTTTTCGGGAGAAGGATTGACTTATATGCTGAAAAACGGCAAACCTCTTGTAACTGTTGGAATTATCAATAAAAATATTTGCGAAAAATGCGATGTGAAACAGGATGTTTTTATTGCAGAAATTTACTGGACGCAACTTATGAAACATATCAAAAATTATTTGATTTTATACAAAGAACCGGCTAAATTTCCCGAAGTTCGCAGAGATTTTGCTTTAATAATAAACAAAAACGTAACATACAAGCAACTTCACAGTATTGCTTACGCTGCCGAGAAAAAATTTCTTAAAAACGTTTCACTGTTTGATGTTTATGAAGGTCAAAATTTACCCGAAGGCAAAAAACAGTACGCTTTAAGTTTTGTGTTGCAGGACGAAGAAAAAACGCTTACCGACTCACAAATCGAACGTATAATGCAAAATCTTCTCAAAGCCTTTGAAACGCAGGCAGGAGCCTGTTTAAGGTAACTTGTAAAGTTTGCAGAAAATGTTTTCAAACTACAGACAAAAAACAACAGACAGATTTCGTTGGGGAAAAATCTGCAAATGACAAAACATTATTATATACTTCTTTCTTCTTTTGTATCAAGGCAAAAGAAGATAAAAAGGCTATTGTTTTATAAATAAAAAACCTCTGCACAACAACAGAGGTTTTATCATTAATTTTTTAAACTTGTGTTTTATTTCGCAATTTCGTTTCTGTCATTTGTTACTTTTTCAAGCCATTTCAACATAAACAGCATAACTGCCATTGACAATGCGCATGCGACTACAAATACCAGCCAACAAGTCCACAAAGGAATATTTTCATACAAAATTCCTCCTACAAACAATATACTGTTTCCTATTGCAGTTGCTGTTAACCATAAACCCTGACATAATCCCAGTTTGTCTTTTGGCGCTATCTTCGACACAAAAGATAACCCCAACGGAGAAATAAATAATTCTGCAACTGTCAAAAAGAAATACATACCGATTAAAATTAAAGGAGTTGATTTTAATGCTAATTTAGCGCTTTCACCTAACTTCATATAGTCATCATAAGAAGGATATGAGTTAATTTTTGAAATAACCGTTAAGAATATATAACCTAAAGCAACTATACCCATGCCAATTACTATTTTCAATGGAGTTGAAATTTCATCTTTCTTTTTCTTTTCGCGTTTTTTATTTATTGAGGCGAAAATAAGCATAATCAGAGGAGTAAGTACTATAACAAAGAAAGGATTTACAGATTGCCAAATTTCAGGAGCAATTTTATCTGTTTGAATAAAATCTCTTGCAAAGAACGACAATGAAACTCCGTTTTGATGGAAAGCAAACCAGAAGAATATTACCACTCCAAGTACGGCAAACAGAGCTAACATCCTTTGACGTATATCTTTTGCCATTTTAGATTTTTCTTCTGCAGAATAAGTAACAACATTATCAATTTTTTTAACAGGATTCGGGAATGTTTTTTTATTAACAAAAAAGATTACTAAGGAAATAAGCATTGCAACAATAGAGGCTATGAATGAATAATGAATCCCTGTATTAAAAATTCCTAAGTAATTATTGCAAAATTCAGTTAAATTTGAAGGGTCAACACTTGCGCCAATCTGTGTAACATCTGTTGCCAATGTTGTCAGACTTTGATATTGTGTTATTCCGTTTGCTATATCTTCAGGATTGGCGCCGACGCCAACCATGGATTCTCCGAATTTCAAAAATTTATGACAAAGCGCAGGTAAATCCGAATTATAAAGTAAATAATTTTTACCTAACCACCAACTGCGTAACAAAGGAGCAATAAAAGGAGCTATTAAACCTCCTATATTAATGAAAACATAAAATATCTGAAAGCCCGAATCTCTTCTTCTCTTAGCTTCTTTTAATGCTTTTTCCCCTTTTTCCTTTGCGTCTTTTTCTAAATTGTCATACATTTGACCTACAATAGCCTGCAAATTTCCTTTAAATAATCCGTTTCCGAATGCTATTAAAAACAAAGAAAAACATGTGAAAAATAACAATAAATTTATATTTTCGGAATTTGACATAATAGGAATAGACAAAAGTCCATATCCTATTGACATAATAATCAAACCAACAATTATTGTTCCTTTATAGTTTGATTTTTTATCGGCAATAGAACCACCAACAAGGCTTAGAACATATATACCGGCATAAAAAACCGAATATATAAGAGCGCCTGTTGCTGGAGGTAATCCAAATTTTGAACATAAAAACAGTGTTAAAACTGCATTCATAATGTAGTAGCCAAAACGTTCTCCCATGTTTGAGAGCGCGGCTCCAAGTAATCCTTTTGGATGATTTTTAAACATAGATTTTTATTTTTTATAATTAACACTAAAAATTTTGACAAAATTAATAATAAATACGATAAAAATAAATTTTTATCAAAAATAAATAATTTTTCCTGTTTATTCTTTAATACACCTGACCGAATAGGCATCTGCGCGCGAACCGTTAAATAAAATCATGGTTGCTATTCCTTGCGTTCCGGTATAATTTTTTGTTTGAAATGAAAGCGGCGCTATGCCTGTTCCGCTACCGTAAGGCGTATTGCTCCAATATGATCCCCAAACTCCGCTAACGCTTCCCATTAACATTGCATACTGACCATCAAAACGGGCAGCGGCAGGAAAATATGAAGATGCATTTTCGTCAAGTTTGAATACCCAGCCGTAATTATAATCGTTAATATCCAAAATTCCATTATTGTCAATATCAACAATATTAAAATCAGAAACAGCAAAAGCCATATTGAGAGGATTGGGCGTAATGAAATTTTTGAAAACATCGGCAGGTGGAACTCTCCATCCGACAGGGCATGGGTCATAACATGATTTTGTTCCTTTATTTATATAATTTCCGTCAGTATCTTTTTGGTTTCCGTCAGGATTTCCCCACAAAGCATCTGTACTTATGCTTGCCTTGAGCCAGTCTCTGGATGTTGAATATTGCGCCATATTTGAGATACAAACCTCAGGATTTCGTATGGAATATGCAATATTATTGTTTGTTAAATCAGTCCAACTTGAATTTTGTATTGTAACGGCGTTACCGTGTATGTCGTAGAGAGGAGCGCTTACTGTTGTTGTAGTTCCGGTTAAAGTTGCCGATGCGGGAAACGGGTCTTTACGTCCCCACTGATACAACATTCCGTAACTTTCGGGATTTGCAGGTTCATCGGTCAGTGCGCCAAGATTTATGTTCATTATTTCATAACCGGTTGCAGACTTAACAGAAGTTATTTCAACAGCAGGCAACCATATATGCCAGCTCCACAAAATGTTGCCGTTGTCATCGCATACTGCAATCAGAGCGTTGCCCGGAATAAAAGTTTCGGATGTTTTGAAAACGACTTTGTCTTTTGCCTTATCCAGTGCAATAGAATCTATAAGTCCTGCGCCATTTTCATAATAATCCTGCCATACAACTTTTACCGATGCGGGTAAAATGTAAGGTTCGTTTGTATGAAACTCAACAACATCAATTATACCTGTGTCGCCATTACCTATTATATTCGCCGAAAATGAATAAGTTCCCGGATCGGTTACAATATAACAGTTTGAAGTTCCGTTTTTACTGAGGTCGGTTATAATTATCTCAGGTTCAGGAATAACCGGATTTGGAATAGTTTTGTCATCATCGCAGGCAGCAAATGTTATACTTGCAAAAAACAGTGTATAGTTTAAAATTTTTCTCATCTTTTTTAATATTTTTGATTTTTAAATGCTTAAAATTAGAAAATATTCGCAAAAGTAATATTTATTAATATAATTTCACAAACAAAGACAGAAAAAATAAAAAATATATTTTAAAATATTTGCTAATAAAATAATTTTACTACCTTTGCATTCCCAAATCGGAGAGATGGCAGAGTGGTCGATTGCGGCGGTCTTGAAAACCGTTGAACTGAGAGGTTCCCGGGGTTCGAATCCCTGTCTCTCCGCAAACAATATTGATTGTCAATAATTTTAGGCGATGTGGACAAAAAGCAGGCTGAAAAAGTATGTAATCAATTGATTGTTATAAATTTGCAGCAAAAAGAAGCAATGAGTAAAAAATTTGCTTTTTCTGTGGCAGCAAAATCACGAAAAAAAATGGGAAAAAAGATGGCAAACAGATGTACAAATGTTATGTTTGCGGTCGGCAATTTGTCAATAAAAAAGCCATATATGCAGCCGAAGTTTGGCAACTGTACAGTGGTGGCAAACAAACTTATCGCCAATTAGCCGGGCAATTTGGTTGTTCAACAAAGACAATACAGCGCTTGTTGGATATTATCATCCGGTTAAAAATAAGACATTTAATTACAAAGTGAATGTAATTATGGACACGACCTGCTTCTGGCGGAACTGGGGTGTAATGGTGTTCAAAGACAGTTTAACGATATTGATTTTATTGAAACTTTATGTTCGCAATGAGACCAATTCTTTGTACCGTTTCGGCATATCTGAAATTTGGCATAGAGGCATTGAAATTCAATCTATTATATGCGATGGGAGGAAAGGATTATTCGGACTTTTCCCTGAAATCTCAATGCAGATGTGTCAGTTTCATCAAATCCAAATAGTAACCCGCTATTTGACTCGAAAACCGCAATCCGAAGCAGGAAAAGCATTGCGAAAATTAGCCTTACAATTAACCGAATCATCCGGAAAAATTAGCTAATGAATTGTATCAATGGTATTTGCAATGAATTGATTTTATAAACGAACGCAGTATTTCAGGCACAACGGGCAAAAAGTTTTACACACATAAACGCTTGCGAAGTGCGTATTTGAGCCTCAAACGAAACCTGCCTGTGCTGTTTACTTTTGAGGTTTTTCCAGACCTGAAAATACCCAATACAACTAACGCTTTGGACGGTCAATTTTCAGATTAAAAAAACAAGTTACGCAATCACAAC